>CAZWKM010000055.1:0-9011 GCA_964634165.1 uncultured Pirellulales bacterium
TCCAGTGAACAAGAAGCTTATCGCCGATAACATCCAATGTAAACGTGCCGGGAGTTAGAGTAATGGAATTGGCTAAAATTAACTTTCCAATGTCGGATTTAAGCGATGTTTTAATGACCACAATACCCGGTTTTATGGGCATTTTGGGATGAAGAATCCGATAGGCCACGTCGAAATTGGCCTTGATTATCTCCCAGAAAAGCACAATTATGTACACAAGGAAAAATAAAATTCTCTTTATACTTAGCGGCGGCAAACTCAGCTTTGAGTAAATATGAGCTGCGAAAAGGGAGACAATCAGGCAAACCACACCGCCGGTAATCAGCTCCGGCAGGTTTAATTTTGAACTCAAGGCTAACCACAGGGCGAAAGAAAGCGCCAAAAGCCAGGCGAAACCTTTTACCTTTTCAGATGTTGGGTAAACAATCCGTTGCATTTACAAATCCAAATTTTTGCCTATATGTTTGTATACACTTTCACGAGAAAACGCATTTTTCACCTTATCATTGGTTTTGTCAACAGATTTTTTGAATTTATTTGAATATCTGAATATTTGAATATTCTTGACAGACGCAACAATCGTCCTAAACTCTTTTGTTATGTGAACATAGGCCGAAGCGATGAATAGGGTAGTTTATGAGGTATCATAAAATTCCGGATGAAGCTGTTCGACGGCTACCGATTTACCTTCGAGGCTTGCTGTCTTTGTCAAAACAAGGGGGCAAGAATATATCCAGCCATAACTTGGCTGATTTTCTTGGGGTTAACCACTGGCAGATAAGGAGGGACTTTTCCTATTTTGGCGGCTTTGGTACACCCGGTATGGGCTATGATATCGCCAGACTCATAAAGGAAATTAGAAAAATTCTCAAACTCAATGTGGTTCACAAGGCAGCTTTGGTGGGGGTAGGCAATCTGGGCTCGGCTGTTCTGGCATATCCCGGATTTCGAATATATGGATTCGAGATTGCTGCCGCATTCGATAATGACCCTAAAAAAATTGGTCAAAAAGTAGCGAATATCACGATCGAGGATGTTTCGAACCTCCAGACTTTGCAGAAAAGAAAAGTTGACCTTGGGATTATTACTGTTCCTTGCGAGGTTGCTCAGGAAACATTTGATGCTCTCGTCAAGGCGGGCGTTAGGGGTATCTTGAGTTTTTCGCCATGTCATAAAACAAGCCGTAAAAAACTGAAAGTAATAACCATTGATATTGCGATGGACCTTGTTCGTTTGCCATATTATATATCTACAAGCCAAGTTGCCCATGTGTAGGCTAAGTAAAATTGTACCTGCGGCTTCATAAAGACTTAACTTGTGCTTGTCTAAGGAATGCCGGCAAATACGTATGGTTTGTGGCAGGGTAAGCTCTCTCTTAGTTTGATACTTATACTTTGTTCTCATTATTCAACTTTCAAGACTTCCTTTATTGCTTTTTTCAGTGTTTTTTTGGGTAAGGCGCCTATTGCCATTTGTGGTTTATCATTTAGCGGTACAAAAAGCATGCTGGGGATGCTCTGAATGCCGAAGGCGGCCGCTAATTCCCGCTGAGCTTGTGTGTCTACTCTGTAAATATTAAGCTTACCTTGGTATTCTTGAGCAAGTTCCTTTAAAATAGGTTCTACCATTTTGCACGGCCCACACCAATCCGCATAAAAGTCAATGATGCAGGGCAGTTTGCCTTCAAACTTCCATTCTTTATTTTGCTCATAGTTAAAAACTTTTTGTAAAAAGCTGTCTTTCGTTAAGGATTCCATGAGACCACTCCCATTTTCTTTAAGCACCCTCGCGTTCAAATCCGATTCGCTGTTAACGTGGACAACGTTTGAACTCCTTGGGTTTTTTTGCGATTTTGGCCAAAATACTGACGTCAATAAAGTGCCCATCACCGCTCCATATACTGCACCGCGGTATGGATTCGCCGTCAGCGGACAGCTACCGGATGAACACTTGCCGAAATAGCCCAGAACGGCACCAATTGCTCCCCCAATAAGCACGCCTAATAAGATCCTAACAACCATAACTTTACCCTTTCCTTCGATTTTCTTGGAGTCTCCGGGATAATCTATCCTCAACTATTCCAGCAAACCCGTACCGAGCTTCCTTGATACCATAGTACCTGAATCCACCCGATGATGCAAGCTCTGCCGATGAAATTTTTGTCCGTCCTTGATTGCGAACCGTGGCGTCTTATTTAGGCCGTCCTATCCTTTTGGCTACAGCGACAATAATGTCCCGGTCAGCAGACAAAACTATTTTGGCCGGCTCACCCGCAGTACGGACTACTTTGCTGCAAACAGTTGTATTCGATACAACCTTACAACAAATTTAAGCTTTTCCCTGAAGTACATACTTTCTACTATTTTCAATTACTCTGTCAGTTTGTTCAGAAACATCCTGTACGTATCTTGTTGCCATCTTCAGATTAGCATGCCCCAGCAGTCGTTGAACTGCAAATGGATCACCTGACCTGGCGGCAACAGTAGCAGCAGTCCTTCGAAGCGTGTAGAAACCTGTCCCTTTGGGAGCTCGGATGCCTGTTTTTTTCATAAGCTTGCAAAATCTTGAAGTTACCAGATTAATATTGGAATATTTGCTTGAGCCATCTTTGTTAATGTGGTATGTCGTCCGAATCAAAGGTTTATCTCCAGATGTATAGAATACTAACTTGCCGGATTTGGGAATGTTCTCAAGAGACTGTATTGTTTCCGGCCATAACGGAAGATCTCTTGAAACGCCGGTCTTTCCCCTCGCAAGTTTTACTCTGCCATTTACAAGGTCCAAATCGCTCCATTTAAGCTCAGCACAATCAGTGCACCCAAAACCACAATTCAATCCCAGCCATATCATTGCTCTCATCTGGACATCAGCAAAATCAAATAATCGATGTATCTCTTCAGATGTGAAAACATGGCGCTGCTTGTGTATGATTTTAACACTGCTGACCGCGTCAATATTAGGGATATAATCCAATACATCATTTTTCCTGGCCCAGTGAAACATCGTTTTCATGATACTTATGTTCAAATTTATTCGATGTGCTGAATTGTAGGCACGTTTGAGTTTTCTCTTATGGTTCTGTAAATCCAGGGTAGATATTTCATTTATCTTATGATGTTGGCCAATGAAACTCATAAATTTATTTAAACAGCTGATTTGATCAGCATGGTGGCGGATAGTAATTTCAGCAGATGCTGCTTTAGCTTGCTGATGCTGTAAATAAATATTACACAGACTCTTCAAGGTCATATTACCGTTGGTAGTTTTAAACATTTTAGCCTTGCCATTATGTAGAAATGCTGCTTGTTCAAGATACCGTTCCAGTGCTTGTTTTTTATCTTTTCCAAAGTAATACATTTTTCCTTTAATCTTCTTGCAGAATTGTCCGGTTGAATGAAGGGTAAGTGGAAATTTGTCTGACCGAGTTTTTCTTTTTGTTTGATACTTATTCATAACACACCTCCGTAATAGAAACAGTTAAACGTAAAATGGTTGTAGTTTGGGTTGTCTTTTTTCAACCCACATAATTCTTAGCTTGCCATAAGCATAAGAAATAAAACATATTACATTCATTATACCATTTCTTATACGAACGTATGTTCAATACAATAACCACCTTTTCTGCTGAAAAAGGCCCAGGTTGTTAAACCCAGGCCCAATTTTTACTGATACAATCCGGTAACACCGTTTTGCATATCTTCAAAAGATATATCGGCTGCACCTTTGGCGTCTAGTTAGATAGATGAAGTGTATTTTAGTAGTCTGAAATGCGAATGAGGAGCTTAGTGGTATAAGATAATATGTAGGCCATTCTCTCAAATTGGTTATATTTATTTTTTTTCAAAACCCCAATTTAAGGAGAATGACCATGAAAAAGAGATTAACTAAAAAGGCAAGTTGGTTCAAGGGAAATAATTTTACAGCAGAAGATGAGCTTTATGTCGGCATTGATGTTCATAAAGAGCAGTATCATGTAGCGATATGGGCATTTTTTTCTTGCTCCAACATGTATTCTACGGCGCACTCGCTTCCTTTCAAGGATTCCAGCACATTGTACCCCGGCTGTCGGTTTTTTCCGCATTTTTTTGCCGGAAGCTCATTTGTGAATATTACCTGCTCGCCAGTCCTCCGGCGATTTCTCCTCCATCGATGACATAACAATGACCTGTCAGGTACGCTGCTTCATCGGAAGCCAGGAAGGCGAACAATCCGGCCACCTCTTCGGGCTCGGCATGGCGACGCAACGGCAGCTTGCTGTTGACGGCGTCCAGCATTTCCGGCGTGTATTCGGCCTTCTGCATAGGCGTCATCACGTATCCGGGACTCACGGCAAGAACGCGCACCCTGGGGGCGAGCTCCAGGGCCATGGATTTTGTTAACTCGATGACGCCGGCCTTGGAAGCATTGTAGTCGGCATAATAAGGGTATCCGGTGAGGCCGTTGGTTGAGGCCGTGTTGAGGATGACGCCGGAGCCTTGGGCCGTCATGCGCTTGGCTGCGGCCTGGGCAACATAGAAGACACCGTTGAGATTAACATTCAGAACACGCAACCATTCTTCCGGCGTAATGTCCAGGAAATTGTGGCGGATGCTGATGCCCGCGTTGTTAATGAGCACGTCGATCCCTCGGCAGAGATTGTCTATTTCGGCGAACGCCTTGCCCACGGCTTCCACGTCGGACACATCTGCAACGAGTGTGCCTTCCAGTGCCGTCAGCTCCCGGCGCATGGCATCACATGCCGCGGTGTCCCTGTCCAGCACGAAAACGCGTGCGCCTTCTTCGATGAAACGCTGGGCGGTTGCCGCACCAATACCACTTGCTCCACCGGTAACCAGTACTCGTTTGTTTTCCAGTCCTCGCATGTATAACTCCTTCTCTTTCGATGTTAGATTAAGATGTCACCTGATAAACGATTGTTTCGTGATAGCCCGTGACAACGCGGATGTAGCCACTGAGCATTTGATTGACGGCGTCGTCGCCCGAATCGACCAGGAACGGCTGGCCTTGCAGCGAGGCAATCTTGTCTGTGGTTGCGACCACCATAATACGGTCTTTGCCAACAAGCTTGATAATCTCGGAGCTGATTGGTTGATTGCCCCGGCCGAAAAGATAGCCCTGGCCGCCGATGGGAGTCACCACTATTCTTACCTCTTTCTTGTCTTTGATAGCCGCCAGTAATTGATCTTCGCTCAGGTCCTTTCCGATCAGGCGTTTTTGCAGGACCAAATCCACGCCCAGCAGGGTATGTTCGAGTTCCAAGCGTTCCATGATTGCTCGGGTAGTCGAGCCGGGTCCAATAATGAACGCACAGTCATCCGTCATCTGATCAATAACCGCCTGGGCAATCGCTTGTTGAGCTCCTCGTTCATGGGGCGGGCTGCCGGCCTTCAGTCTCTGGACGTGACTGCGTTCATAAGGGATCTTCAAATACCCGAACAGTTTGGCCGTCACCACCCCTTCGCGCAGAGATGTTTCGTCAATATCCATGACCTCGGCCTCTTTGATGTTCTTTGTCTTGTTCTGCAAAAACAGGGCGGCAAGGTCGCCTGCTCGTGAAGGATTGCGGGCATAGACGGCAGAGTGCATCTTCACGCCGGTGGGGATGCCCAGCACAACAATAGTGTCACCCACAGCCATGCAGACATCACATGCCGTGCCATCTCCTCCGGCAAAAAGCAATAGATCGACGTTCTGTGTCTTAATATCCCGACAAGCTTTCCTGGTGTCATCAGCATCGGTGCGTCCGCTCGAGATATGACCGATCACGTGCGGCTCATAGCCGCATTGCCAGCTTACGCTTTCTCCCATTTCACCGGGATAAGTGATTACCTCAAAGCTGTCCTTTATTGCTTCAAGCCGGCGCAGGGCCTCTGCTGTTCGCCGCGGTGATTCAGGCTCGGCGCCCAGTTGCCTTGCTTTGGCCAGGATTTCCGGCCCGTCGGTTCCCTTCAAACCGACCTTGCCACCCATCCCAGCAATAGGATTGATAATCAAGCCGAGTCTCTTCAACATATGTTAACCCTGACGGTCTACCTTGCGATGCTTTTTCAGATACGCTCTCCAGGTGATGGCCCATTTCTCCGGATCGTCCAGTGTGCTGTGGTCGATCTTGTGGACCACGCTGTTGTACGGTGCGTTCTTTACTTTCTCGGGGTCGTCGTATGCCTCTTGCACGACTTTTCGCAGCCCCGCCAAGTATTCGTCCAGTTCATCCTTGGAGTAGGCTTCCGTAGGCTCAATAGTAAAAGGCTGGAGCACCACAAACGGATGATGGCTGGACCACAAATGAAAACCGAAATCAGCCATTCTGCAGGTCACATCTTCGGTAGTCACGCCGGTATCCTGCGTCAGTTGTTCCCAGGTATATCTGACTTGTTCGATACGGCGTTTACCTGCGCTATACGGGGACGCTGCACCTTTGATTTTCTTGATATGTTCCAGCAAATAATTATTGTTCAATACCGCAACTTGTGCTGCTTCTTTCAATCCCGCGGCGCCCAGGCTCATGATCCAGGCATAGGCCTTTAGGATCACAGGGAAGATGCCGTAGAATCCCCGCGTCTTGCCGATAGTTTGCGGCAGGTTATAGTCCAGGAAGTATTCTTTGCCGTCGAAGCCCACGACCGGCACGGGCAGGAAGTCAATGAGATTATCGACAACACCCACGGCACCTGAAGCGGGGCCGCCGCACCCATGCGGGGCCGAGAACGTTTTGTGCAGATTGAAGAAGCACATGTCAAAGTCCGCCTCACGCGCCCGCGTTATGCCTAATATCCCATTGGCATTGGCCTGATCGTAGGCACACAACCCGCCGGCCTTGTGAACGATGTGCGTGAACTCATGGATTTGGGGATTAAAGATGCCAGTATCTTCCGGATTCGTGATAAACAGCGCGGCCGTGCGATTCGAGACGGCTGCCTTGAGGGCCTCGACTTCCACGAGTCCGTTTTTGCCGGGATAGAGCGTGATAACTTTGTAGCCCTTGACCGCTGCTGCTGCGGCATCGGAGGGATGCGAGAAGATAGTGGTGATGATCTCGTCTCTCTGGTCGGCGTCACCGCGCGCGCGGTGATAGGCTTCGACGATGGATGCCATTATAAGAATCGCCGCCGAGCCGGAACTCGGTTGCAGGCTGAAGCGACTCATGCCGGATATTTCCCGCAGAAAGGTATCGAGACAATACATGATCTCCAGCGCCCCTTGTGTCGTGCTTGGATCTTGCCAGGGGTGCAGCTCGGTGACCTTGGGAGATGCCGACAGCATCTTGTTGATCTTGGGATTGTACTTGATCGTGCATGTGCCCTGACCGATATCGATATTCAGATCAGCACCGAGACACTGCTGCGACAGGCGCAGGTAGTGCTTCAGCACCCGCATCTGGGAAATTTCGGGCAGGGCCGGCGGCTGCTTACGAATCATGTTGTCGGGCAGGGCCGAGAGCCCATCCCCTACAGCCTCGGCGACCTCCGGCTCAGCCTCCGGCACGAGAACGCCTCGTTCGCCGGGAGTGTGCAGCTCGAAAATAATCGGCTCGTCCCACTTGGCCTGATGAAAATTTTCTCTCAATTTATATTTTGCTGTAGGTTCCACTATAGTCTCCTCTTGGTGAACAGCTCACAGATATTCGGACAGAACGGTAACCAGTTGGTCAATGTCCTGCTGGGTGTGAGTCTCGGTGACACAATAGAGGGCTGATTGCCCTAATTCGGCGAAATCATCGCTCAGGTCCTTGCCACCGAAAATCCCGCGGCCCAGCAACATTTGGTTGATCTCGGCCACCGATTTACCGGTATCATTGAAATCGACAACAAATTCCTTAAAATGGGCCGCTGCAAACCGGGGGGCCTTCACTTCCTTGACGGCAGATAGTTTCTTCGTAGCGTACTGGACTTTTTGCAGGACATGTTGCCCAAGGTCTCGCATCCCCTTCGGGCCCATCAGTGAGAGATACACCGCTGCAGTAATGCCCCACAAAGCGGCGGCAGTTCCCACGAATTCCTTACCTTTTTCACGAACCCCAAATGAGGTCCGGTCGTAGGCAACATCGCCAAAGCCATATTCGCCTTCGACGGAGGTTTTCGTAATGCCAAAGAGACGCGAAGGAAACTCCATCACGAATTTCTCCTCATCGCGCGTGGCGATGAAGCCCGCCAGCGCGCCACCATAGTTCATGTGAATACCAAGAGGCTGAATGTCACCGCAGACAATGTCCGCGCCGTAGTGGCTCGGCGGGATCATGACCCCGAGCGAAATAGGATCAACCCCGACGATACTCAGCGTGCCGTTTTCGTGTGCCATCTCAGAGATAACCTGGCCCTGATCTTCAATGAATCCCAGGAAAGATGGATTCTCAAAATAAACACCAGCAACCTCCAGCGACAACTTGGCCTTGAGATCATCCAGGTCCATACGGCCGGTGTCGGGACAATGTCGCACCAGCGTGACCTTGACGTCGGGCAGGCAATAGTTTCTCACAGCGGAAAGACGATCCGGAGCGATCGTGTCAATCACCAGGACTTCGGTCCGCTGGGTGATGCGTTCGGCCATGCGCAGGGACGTGCTGGCAGCCTGACACCAGTCGAATGTGGGGACATTCACCACATCCATTTCCAGCAGCTCGGCCATCAGGCTTTCGTATTCAAACAACGTCTGAAAGCGACCGTGATCCTCGTAAGGCTCACCTGCATACGCCGTCAAAAACTCCGAACGTTGATTGATCTCATCGCATACAGCCGGCACGTAATGGGGCCAGCAACCACCACCCAGAAAACTTATCGTCTCATTACAGGGCCGATTCTTGGCGAGAATCTGCTCGACATGCCGCTTCAGCGCGCATTCCGACGGCAGGGCATCCGGTAGATTCAACTCTCTGCCCAAACGCAGTGCCTCGGGAATATCTTCGTATAGCTCTTCAATACTCTCGATCCCAATCTCCTTCATTATCTGGGCCTTAACCCCCGGAACCGAATTGGGAATATAAGGATGCACGAAATCACTCTGTTTCCTCATGA
>CAZWKM010000056.1:0-2573 GCA_964634165.1 uncultured Pirellulales bacterium
GCTGCACAAACCTTGTATTCCGGTATCTTGGCCGTCGGGTCTAATGCGTCATTAGTCAGCATATTGGCAGGGCTTTCCCGGAAATGGAACGGCATAAACAGCCAGCCTTTTTCGATGCTGCTGGTTACCCTTGCCGGTGTGGTTACCTTTCCGCGCCGAGTGATTACTTCAACGTTCTCACCGCTGCTGATTTCAAGTCTGGCCGCATCATCGGGATGTATCTCTACGTACCCTGTCGGCGAAACCTGATTGATGACTGATGACTTTCTTGTCATCGTACCGGTATGGAACTGATACAACTGCCTGCCGGTTGACAGTACAAACGGATATTTTTCATCAGGAAGCTCATTAGCAGCTTTATATTCGACCGCGTGGAATTTACCCTTACCTCTCTTGAACGTTCCCTCGTGCAGGAACCTGGTGCCGGGATGCTCCTTGTCCGGGCAGGGCCACTGCAGCCCAACCGAATCTATTCTCTCGAATGACATGCCGCCATAGATGGGAGTAACCGTTGCGATTTCATCCATTATCTTGTCGGCGCGCCCGTATGCCATCGGATACCCCATCTTCGTCGCAACCTCGCAGATGATTTCCCAGTCACTTCGGGCCTGCCCCGGCGGAGCAACGGCCTTTCGAACCCGCTGAACCCGACGCTCGGTATTCGTGAATGTGCCGTCCTTTTCCGCAAAGCAGACCGAGGGCAATACAACGTCGGCGTACTCAGCCGTTTCTGAAAGGAAAATATCCTGAACCACCAGGAAATTCACTTCCTCCAGGGCTTTCCTGGTCCTGTTCAGGTTCGGGTCGGAAAGAGCGGGGTTCTCTCCCATTATGTACAATGCTTTGATATTTTCCTCTTCTATCGCGTGCATCATCTCGACAACCGTAAGTCCCTTATTGCCGGAAAGCTTTGTCCCCCAAGCTGACTCGAATTTGGTCTGTATCTCTGAATCTTCAACGGATTGATAACCGGGGTACACGTTAGGCAGCGCTCCGAGGTCGCAGGCGCCCTGCACATTGTTCTGTCCACGCAAGGGATTCACGCCCGTCGATTCGGCGCCCACGTTGCCCGTAAGTATTGCCAGGTTAGCTAACGACAGCACGTTATCAGTACCCGTCGTATGCTGAGTGATGCCCATACTGTAAATAATGCTGGCGGTCTCAGCTCCGGCATATATTCTCGCCGCCGTGCGAATTTTCTCGGCGGGAATTGTCGTAATGGCTTCCGCTTTTTCGGGAGTAAAGTCTTTCAATACAGGTTTGAGCTTTTCAAAATCCTCGGTCCGCTCCTTGATAAAGGCCTTGTCGTGCAATTCTTCATTTATAATCACGTTCATCATCGCATTAATAAGCGCCACGTCCGTGCCGGGCGCTTGCGCGATATGCAGCCTGGCAAATCGAGTCAGGTCAATCTTGCGGGGGTCGGCCACTATCAACTCAGCTCCATTTTTCATCACCGCTTCTTTTATATAAAGACCAATAACCGGATGGGCCTCAGTCGTGTTTGAGCCAATGACAAATATGCAGCCTGCCTTCTTGAGCTCATCTATTGAATTGGTCATGGCCCCGCTGCCGAATGCTCGCGCAAGACCGGCTACCGTCGATGCATGACACAGCCGCGCGCAGTGGTCCACGTTATTGGTGCCTATGCACGCTCGTATGAATTTCTGGAACACGTAGTTGTCTTCGTTGGTGCATTTGGCAGATGAAAGCCCTGCGATACTATCGGCACCGAATTCGGACCGTATCCGCTTTAGGCGTTCGGCAATAAACTTAATTGCCTCTTCCCAGGTCGCTTTTTCAAACTTGCCGTTTCTCTTGATGAGCGGCTCGGTCAGCCTTTTATTACTGGCGATGAAATCCATACCGAATCTTCCCTTGACGCACAGGTTACCGTTGTTGGGAATACAGCCGACCTCGCTGGTTACACGGACTATTCTCTTTGTCTTTGGGTTTACGTTAAGGTCGATTTGACAACCAACCCCACAATACGGACAGGTCGTTCTTGTGCGCACAAGGTCTTTGCACTGCCCCCTGCCCTTTGCGGCTCGTTCATACAAAGCCCCCGTCGGACAGCTCGAGATGCACTGGCCGCACAGTTCGCAGGTCGAATCGTTCAAAGCTATATCGAAGGCAGTCGTAACCTCTACGCTCGCCGCCCTGCCCTTAAATGTCAAAGCACTGTCGGCCTGAACCTCTTCGCAGATTCTTATACACCTGCCACAGCGGATACATTTACCCGGGTCGTACTCCAGCGCCTCATTGCCGGTAGTGTAATTTTCGCGCTGTTCTCCCCCGGCAGGCAACTCAAAAACGTCATCACTGAGTTGATATTCGTATGCATACCTTTGCAGCTTGCAGTTGCCGTTTTCATCGCAGGTGGTACAGGCCCCGCGATGTTCGTAAAACAAAAGCTCGAGAACGGTTTTCCTTATCGCCCGGAGCTCTTCCGTCTCCGTTCGCACAACCATTCCGGGCTGTATCTGTAAAGTACACGCGCAAACCGGCCCTTCCTGACCCTCCACTTCCACCAGGCAAAGTCGGCACGAGCCACTGGGACTTAGCCTGGCATC
>CAZWKM010000056.1:2673-8945 GCA_964634165.1 uncultured Pirellulales bacterium
CCTCCACTTCCACCAGGCAAAGTCGGCACGAGCCACTGGGACTTAGCCTGGCATCATAACACAGATTGGGTATCTCAATACCGTTTGCAAGGGCCAGCTCAAGAATGCTTTGTCCGGTTTGCCCGACCAATGCTTTGCCGTTTATTCTTACTGCCGGTTCGCCCATTATCTCAACCTTACTATTCCTCAAGGTCACACCTCAGACATCTACTTGCCTCGCAGACCGCCTGCTCCCGGTCAAGGCCGAGCACTACCTCCGCAAAACCGCGTTTGCGTTTGTCGGGCGGAATAATCTTTTCTTCAGCTCTGGGAGGTGATTTCGCCAGTGTCTCTTCGTCGGGCTTGACAAACGAAAATCCCGTGTCGCCCGGAAGCTCCCCGCTTCCACCCAGCAGTCTGTCGATATGAACAGCGGCTTGCTGGCCGCTTGCAATCGCTCCTATTACCGTTGAAGGACCACTGACGCAGTCTCCCCCGGAAAAGATTTCTCTAACTGTAGTATTACGACTCACGGGGTCAACCTTTATCGTGCCCCAGGCAGTCAATTCAGGACCGCCGCTAAAGTTTACAACTTCCGCCGATGCGACCTGCCCGATAGCCGGTATCACCATATCACATTCAATAACACTTTCGCTGCCCTCTACGGGTATTGGCCGACGTCTGCCGTCAGCCTCAGCCTTTCCGAGTTCGGCGCGAATAAATTCAATACCACTTACAGCGCTGTTTCTGTTTAGAATCCGTTTCGGAATGCCGAGAGTGATAATCTCAATTCCCTCCTGAATGGCCTCCTCGATTTCTTCTGTGTAGGCCGGCATTTCCTCGCGAGTCCTTCTGTAGAGTATCGTTACTTTAGCTGCCCCAAGGCGAACAGCCGACCGCGCTGCGTCCACAGCCACGTTACCGCCGCCTAATACTACTATCGCTTTACCCTCGCAGTTCTGCCCTTTACCCAGAGCCCTCTCACGCAGAAATTCAAGAGCATCAAGCACGCCATCAAGCTCGATGCCTTCGATATTAATTGCCTTGCCAAGTTGTGCCCCCGTCGCCACGAATACCGCCTTGAATCCTTGGTCAATCAGTTCTTTGGCGTTTTCAATTTTTGAATTTGTCCGCAGTTCGATACCGTGCGAGAGAATGAAATCTATCTCCTTTTTGAGTGTTTCCTTCGGCAGTCTGAATTCCGGTATCCCCAGAGCAAGCATCCCCCCCGGAATTAGCTGGGCCTCGAATATCACTGACGACCTTTGCATAAGGGCCAAAAAGTACCCGCAGCTAAGACCTGCAGGCCCGCTGCCTACAATCGCAACTTCAGCCGCCTTCTCAACACGACGGGCCATAAGAGTCGCATAGTCATCCATATTGTCGGCGATGTAACGCTTCAAAGCCCGTATCGCAAGGGGATAGTCGATTTCGCTTCTGCGGCACCTTTGTTCGCACGGATGGTCGCAAACGCGACCGCAAACAGAAATGAAAGGATTGCGCCGCCGGATTATATTTGCCGCCTCATTGAGCTTGCCCTCAGCGGCAAGCGCCAGATATTCCGGAACATTCACGCCCGCAGGACACGCATGCTGGCACGATGCCCTCACCAGGCCTTCACATACCGCCGCCCGGCAGGTCTTGAGTACAATATGCTCTTCGTACTCGTCCCGGAAATGACGCAGTGTGGAAAGGACAGGATTCGGGGCCGTCTGCCCAAGCCCGCAAAGTGATGCCTTCTTGATATGTTCTGCCAAATGCTGAAGGTAATCAAGGTCTTCTATTTTGGCCTCACCCCGGCTGATGGCTTCAAGCATCCTAAGCATCTTTTTCGTACCCACCCTGCACGGTGTACACTTGCCGCACGATTCAGACTGAACGAATTCCAGAAAATACCTGGCGATATCCACCATGCAGGTATTCTCATCCATCACGATAAGTCCGCCCGAACCCATTATCGCGCCAAGCTGCTGCACGCTGTCGTAGTCTATCTCATTATCCAGGTATCTGGCTGGAATGCACCCTCCAGACGGCCCACCCATTTGTGCGGCTTTGAACTTGCGTCCTTTCGGAATCCCGCCGCCGATTTCAAAGATGATTTTACGAAGAGTTGTCCCCATTGGAACCTCTACCAGCCCGGTGTTATTGACCCTGCCGGCAAGGGCGAAGATTTTGGTTCCTCTGCTCTTTCCGGTGCCTATCCGGTTATACCATTGGGCTCCGTTCCTTATGATAAGCGGGACGTTGGCCAGCGTCTCGACATTATTAATAGTCGTCGGTTTGCCCATATATCCCTTTTGCGCGGGAAATGGCGGCCGAGCGTTTGGCATACCACGCCTGCCCTCAAGTGATGCTATAAGAGCGGTTTCCTCACCGCAGACAAACGCACCGGCCCCCATACGGACCTGTATGTCAAATCCAAAGCCCGACCCCGCTATATTGTCACCCAACAATCCAAGATTACGTGCCTGCTCAAGTGCGATATTAATATGTTCAACCGCAATGGGGTACTCAGCCCGAACATAAATGAACCCCTGGCCGGCACCGATGGAAAAAGCTGCCACAATCATTCCCTCGATGACCCTGTGTGGGTCACCTTCCAACAGGGCCCTGTCCATAAACGCCCCCGGGTCACCCTCGTCGGCGTTGCAGATAAGGTATTTTTCCTCACCCTCTGACTTTCGGCAGAAATTCCACTTCACCCCCGTCGGAAAGCCGGCTCCACCGCGACCTCTCAGACCTGACTCTGTCACCTCGTCTATAATCTGTTGTGGTTTTTTCTGCGTTATGGCCTGTACTGCCGCAATATATCCTCCGCGTTCAATCGCGTCTTCAATTCTCCTTGGGTCAATTCGCCCGCAGTTCTCCAGAACTACTCTTTTCTGCTTCTTGTAAAAATTAATATCCTTTATGTGAGGCGTCGGCTTGCCGTCCTGAACGACCGCCAGACGCTCAACCGCTTTGCCATTTTGTATTGTCGTCGAAATTATCTCGTCAATATCTTCGCTGCTGACCCCCCCGTAGAGGTATTCATAAGGCTCAATCAGCATAACCGGTGCGAGGGCGCACATCCCGATACAGCCGGTCTCGACAACGGGAACTTGCTTTTCAAGAGAAAGACTCTTCAATCTCTCCCTGAATTTCGCTGCAACACCCTGGGCTCCCAACGCCCTGCACCCCGTCATGCAGATTAGGACCCTCGCTTTATATTCCTGCCGTCTGCTCAACAGCTCCTGCCGGAACCGTTCGATGTCACCCATTGAACTTATCTTTTTAGCAGGCATCAATTTCAACTGTACCTTTCGAGTATGTCCCTGACCTTGTTCGACGTCATGTGGCCGTAATAATCGTTATTGACCATCATCACCGGACCAAGAAAACACGTCCCAAGACATGCCACTGTCTCAAATGTAAACCGCATGTCTTCGGTAGTTTCACTTTCTTCTACACCCAGAGTCCGTGAAATAGCTCGTATTATGTTTCTGCCGCCCCTTACATGACATGCTGTCCCTCGGCAGCACTTAATTGTGTGTCGACCGTGAGGCTCAAGATGAAACTGTTCGTAGAAGGTTGCCACCCCGTAAATCCGGCTGGCAGCGATGCCTGTGCGGCTGCTCGCAGCCATCATCACACTCGGCGGCAGGTAACCGTAGGCGTCCTGAATCTTCTGCAGAATGGGAATAAGTTCGCCAAAACCGGCGTCCGGCATCGATGCCAAAATCTTATCAAGCGGTTCCAGGCTCAAAGAACACTCTTTACTTAAGTCCATATTCACTTCCGTAAGAATACCCCACCTAAACGCTTACTGTTTCGACTTCAAGCGAGCGATATTGTATCTCCGCTGATAACGCAGTCAAGACAAAACCGCCATCGGCCTGTCGCCTTTGGGAAGTCTAATAAACTCAGTTCAACAGGCAAGAAGACTGCGGACATTGTAACATCAGGGAAAGTTTTTCTGTACAGATGGGCCAGTTTTACTTATAGTCAGCTCGAAAAGGAACTCTTGCCGTTATATTTAGCCCCCAAATTTATTTGGGGGTCAATTAAAAAACCATTCCCGCTTGCCAATACGAACAAAAAATGTAAAAATCCTACTATGACCACCTTGCCTTTACTAAAGAGCTTATATCTGGACTATCAGCCAAAGCAAGCTCCCCGCTTTCACCCCGATACAATCATATTAACCAAAGGTAGTTTCCAGACCGCACAACAGCGTGATTTGGTAAAAGCTATTTGCGACATATACCCACAGGCCCAGGTTGTTAAAGAATTTGATTTACCGCACAACCGCATTGAGCTCGGCAGCTCGGACCCTCTGAAATCACATTATAGAGGCAAAAATACATTGGTCTTTGGAGTACATAAAAGTGCACTTAGATTCAGCGATGAGGATGGCAACAACTGCCCGAACTACTGGCATTTTTCTCCCTATGGCTTCTGCCCATACGACTGCCAATATTGCTATCTGGCAGGAACGCCCGGCGTAAAATTCTCGCCAACTGTAAAAATATATTTGAACCTTCTCAAAATTCTTAACGAAATCGCCAAGGTCGATTCGCATCTGACCGAACATACCGCTTTCTACTTAGGCAAACTCCAGGATGCTCTGGCTCTTGACCCTCTTACCGGCTATTCCCGTATAATGATTCCTTTTTTCGCTCGACAAAGAAATGCCAGGTTAACTCTATTGACGAAAAGTGCCAATATCGAAAACCTGCTCGACCTTGAGCATCGAGGAAATACGATTCTTTCCTGGAGTTTGAATCCTCCTGAAATTTCCAATGCTTTTGAATCAAACATACCCTCACCCGAAGAAAGAATCGCCGCGATGCAAAAATGCGCAGAGGCCGGCTACTCCCTACGTGCTGTGATTATGCCGATTATTCCTGTCGAAGGCTGGCAAAAGATATACACCAGCTTTTTAGAAAATCTTTTAGGGTCTGTACCGCTCGACCGCATCACACTGGGCCAGATTTGCAGTTACTCCGGTGCCTTACAACTTACCGAACGCAAATTAGGCAAAAACAATGCAATCTCAAGAATGCTCAATAAGACAAAATCCAAAGATGGGCGTATCCGTTTTCCACTCAAACTACGAATACAAGTTTATAGATACCTGATTGAAAAAATTAAGCAATTCCGACCTGAACTGGATATCGGCCTGTGTATGGAGGAAGGCAGCACCTTCAAAGCCCTGGACATGGAAAACTCTATCAGTTGTTGTAATTGCGTACTCTAATACTCAGCCGGGTAGGGTGTGCAGCAGGCAAAGACGACGCAGCCAAGGTCAGGCCTGCAAGAAAGATGAGTCTTGAGGCGGCGATGGAATATATTCAGGAAGATGAGCTTGTTGAGATTTGTCCTAATTCCATTCGAATCCGCAAACGCCTGCTGAAAGAAGTCGACAGACAGCGCCACGCCCGCAAAACCTCTAAGTAATAATGAAATTCAAGGGGGATTTACTGACTGCTTGCTTTTATATAAAACAAGACCCCGCAACTTGACGGGACATTCGCTTTTACAACGCTTTGCTCTAAATTATCCCGGGATCACATTGGTTGCACATGGGCCTTTTTTGCCCTCGCCGACCTCGAACTCGACCTTTTGGCCTTCATTGAGCGATGCGTAGCCTGAGGCCTTTATTTCCGAATGATGGACGAATAAATCTTCGCCGCCGTCATCTGGAACGATAAATCCAAAACCTTTAGATTCGTTAAACCATTTTACCATACCTGTACTCACTTGCATTTCTCCTTGGCTCTGTTTAAAGAGCTGCTAATTGATATCTCTACCTTTGTTTAACGGGAATTACTATCGAGAGATGAAATAATATCCCCTTTCTTAATTTTCGCTATTAAAGCACAATAATCAAAATATGCAACAACTAAATATCACTTTACCGCCAAATATTGGCTGGATGAACTGCAAAAGCAGGCAATTATAGACACATTGGCAAAAACAAAAGGCAACCGCCAAATCTCAGCAAAAATCCTCGGCATCGGTGAAAGAACTCTCTATCGCAAAATCAAAGAATACAACCTGTAGTATCTTGCTGAAAGTAGCAGACTTTTTCGTTAGGAGTTGTCATTCTGAGCGGAACGAAGTGGAGCGAAGAATCTCAATCATACCAATCTTGACTTAGGTCTTTCCAGGTAGGATTACTTTTGTTTACTAGTTCAATTTTCTTTTTGCGCAACCACCCTTTGATGGTTTTCTCTCTGGCGATGGCTGAATGAACACCGCCAAACGCTTCAAAATAGACCAACCGGTTAATATTATACTTTTTTGTAAAT
>CAZWKM010000057.1:0-3143 GCA_964634165.1 uncultured Pirellulales bacterium
GACATAATGGCTACATCCTTAAAGTCGTTCTCTTCCAACGCCTCGCGAATATATTTGACGCGGCCATCCATCATATCAGACGGTGCGACGATATCAGCGTCGGCCTGGGCGTGCGAGAGCGCAATCTTGGCGAGCAGTTCGCAGGTTGCGTCGTTATCGATTTTGCCGTCTTTAATCACGCCACAATGGCCGTGGTCTGTATATGCACAAAGGCAAATGTCGGTAATGACCAGAAGCTGCGGTGCGGCTTTCTTGATTTCGCGGATTGCGCGCTGCACAACACCGGTTTCGGACCAGGCTTCTGAGCCGATGTCATCTTTTTTGCCCGGCAGACCAAAAAGAAGCACCGCAGGTATCCTCAGCGAGGCAACTTCGGCGGCCTCGGCGGCGACAGTGTCCGGCGAAAAGTGGAAACAGCCGGCCATCGACTTGATGGGCTCCTTGAGACCTTCGCCTTCGCGGACAAACAACGGATAAACCAAATCATCCACACTCAAACTGGTTTCGCGCACCAGCCTTCGCATTGCGTTACTGCTGCGCAGGCGTCGCATTCTATTTTTCGGAAAAGCCATTACAAGCTCCCTTCCTGCCACCAAGGCACAAAGACACTAAGATTATAAAACAAAAAGTTTTTTCAGACTTTATCTACTATCCCTTTGTGACCTGGTGCCTCAGTGGCAAAAATTTACTATCAGCTATTTTCTATTTCCTCATCCGTAAGATAGCAGGCCGGCTCGTTAAGCCAATATTCCGGGCCGGTTTCGGCGTCCAAAAATCTAAAGTTGCCTTTGCACAAATCAAACCATTTGCACTTGAGACATCTGAGATCGGCAAATTCAGATTTATTGCGCAGCTTGTTCAGGACCGGCTCAGCCGGATTTTCCCAGACCTGCCTGAAAGTTTTATCTTTAACACTACCGACCGAATAATTCCGCCAGAATTGGTCGGCGTGTACGCTGCCATTCCAACCGATGCAGGCGATTTTCTCTCCGATTTTGTTGCCGCCGTTGGCAAGCAAAAGCTGTCTGGCCAGCTCGTAGTTTTGAGTTTTGAGTTTTGAGTTTTTAGTTTCTCCGGCCATCTTTACGAGAAGATAGGGCCCATCAGCGTGGTTACCCACAGTAAGCACCTCGTCTATCAGGCCTTTCCGGGCAAAATCATCGGTCTTTTCTATTATTGTATCGACAGTTTGCCGCGTTTGTTCGGGGTTTAAAGTTTGTCCGTCAAGCTCCTTCGCTCTGCCGCTCCGAATTAAATGGTAGAAGCAGATTCGGCGGACACCTGCCTTAGCAGAGATATCGAAGACGGTAGGGATTTGGTCTGCGTTTGCTTTTGTTATAGTAAAACGCAAGCCGGTTTTTATGCCTGCCTTTTTGGAATTTTCAATTCCTGCCAGGGCCGCTTTGAAACTGCCCTTTAGCTGTCTGAATTTATCGTGGAACTTTTCATTTCCATCGATGGAAATGCCCACATAACTTACGCCAGCACCGGCCAATTGCCCGGCGGTTCTCGAATCGAGCAATGTACCGTTGCTGGAAATGACGGTCCGCAGCCCTAATTGCTTTGCTTCCGCCAACAATTCGAATAAATCGTTACGTAACAATGGTTCGCCGCCGCTAAATAACACGACCGGACAATTCACGTCGGCAAGCTCGGAGAGTAATTGCTTCGCTCGCGCCGTAGTCAGCTCATCACTATAATGATTGGGTTTTGAATTGCTGTAGCAGTGCAAACACCGCAAATTGCACCGGCGGGTACAATTATAAACAACGATGGGGCCAAGTGAATTTGTCTTGCGATAGCGCAGGTCGTCAGACTCACCTGCCAGGCCACAATATAGTTTTGAGATATTTATCATTCGTACGTTCCTTCTATGGCGGCAAGTAATCCATCAATGGTATGCTCGGTTGCCTCCACGTCCACCCTGATGCTAAGATTTTTCAGGTGCTGCGAAGTTACCGGCCCAATCGATGCGACCTTAACATTACTCGAATTTACTAAATCGCCCGGGATTTGCGCGAAAAAGCCCTTGACCGAAGATGGACTTGCAAACGTCAGCCAATCAATCTTACTGTCGGCTATTTTTTCTTTCAGCCGGCTGGATTCGCTTTTCTCCGTTACAGCGGTATAGACAGCTACATCGTCGAGCTGCGCTCCGGCTTGCTCCAACAGCTCTCCAAGCTCATTTGAAGCGAGCTGCGAGCGCAAAAGCAAAATCTTTTTGCCTCGTAAATTTGCAAAGCCGATTAGCTGTTTGCCGAGTTCCTTACTGGTAAAGACAGTCGGGACAAAATCGGCGTTTATGCTGAACTCGTCTAATTTGGCCGCGGTTTCTCTGCCTATTGCGGCGATTTTCGCAGAACCAAAAACGCGGGCATCCTTCTTCAAACTTTGTAAGCAATCGAAGAAAATACTTACGCCGTTTGCACTGGTAAAGATTATCCAATCATATTCTGCGAGTTTAGCAAGTGTCTGTAAAAACTGATTGCTGCCGGTCAAGGGCTTGAGCTTTATTGCTGGAAACTGTATTGGATTGCCGGCGTGCTGAATAATCTTAGCTGCGAAATCCGCATTACCACAGCGGTCACGAGTTACAACAATGCTCCTGCCAAACAATGGTTTTTTCATAAACCAGCTCAGCTTTGTGTCATCTGCAGCGGCGCCGATTACCACTATCGCGGGCGGTTCAATTTTCTGCCGCCTGCACTTTTCACTTAGCCGGCGAAGTGAAGCTCTTACAGCTCTTTGAGTCGGCAAGGTGGCATCAGCAATTACCGCTGCGGGGGTGTCATCTTCCATGCCGTTTTTTATTAGCTGCTCGACAATAAAATCCAGATTGCCCATCGCCATATAAAAAACTATTGTGCCGGGGAACCTGGCGAGCAGATGCCAGTCGATACTGCTTTTTTGCTTTCCCTCTGCTTCGTGGCCTGTAATAAAAACGACCTGCGAGCTGTAGTCTCTATCGGTCAGCATAATACCAGCGTATTCAGCGGCGGCGATAGCAGCGGTCACGCCGGGGACTATCTCAAAATCGATTCCCGCTTCAGCAAGGACTGCCGCCTCTTCAGCGCCTCTGCCGAAGATGCAGGGGTCGCCGCCCTTTAGGCGGACTACGGTTTGTCCGCTGGAGGCCTTTTCGA
>CAZWKM010000057.1:3243-8817 GCA_964634165.1 uncultured Pirellulales bacterium
CAGGGGTCGCCGCCCTTTAGGCGGACTACGGTTTGTCCGCTGGAGGCCTTTTCGACCAGCAGTTTGTTGATTTCTTCCTGCTTACAGGAACCGCTTCCGATTCTTTTGGGGACGTGTATAATCTCTGCATTGGGGCCGGCGTAACTCAATAAGACGGGATTTGCCAACTTATCGCAGATTACACAGTCGGCGGTTTTGAGAAGCTCTGCGCCGCGGACGGTAATCAAATCCGCCCTGCCCGGGCCGGCACCAACCAAATATACGAAACCTTTTTTTCCCTGAGACATAAAACTCGAAATCCTAAATACGAAATTCGAAACAAATTCGAATTCTCAAATGACCAAATGTTCAAAAACACCTGCAAGACTACAGACTCAAGACCGGAGACACTTGTCTTTGACAAGATACCAAATATATCCAAAGAATGCTATTTATTTTGTCTTTGGAAGGAGCCATCCCCAAGGTGCGCTTGAGGCTGCCACCCGGCCGAACAAGGAATAACGAATGATGAAGTAAAGTTATTCTTCGAGAGACGCGAGGATTTTGGTGCCGCCGGCGTTGAGGAGCTGGTTAGCGAGTTTTTCGGCGAGGTCGGTGGCGTCGGTAACCGGGCCTTTAATATGGCGCCTGATGAAATTTTTGCCTTGTAAATCCGATATAAATGCACAAATTTCAATATCATCTCCGTCAATCTTTGCAAAAGCACCCACCGGGGCGTGACATCCGCATTGCATTGTTACCAGAACCTGTCTCTCTACAAAGGTAATAGTCGAAGCTCTTTTGTCATTTAGGGCAGCGATGAGATTAGTTGTCACGGTATCGTCAGTTCTTGTCTGAACGGCGAGTGCACCCTGGGCAGGGGCCGGGATGAATTGCTCCGGGTCGAAACAGAAGGAGATTTTGTTCGCCAGGCCGAGCCGTTCTAACCCGGCGCGTGCTAAAATAATTGCGTCAAATTTTCCTTCTTCGAGCCGCCTTACTCGCGTTAAGACATTTCCTCTAATAGACGTTGGCTTAAGGTCTGCTCTTAAACTTCTGAGCTGAGCGGCCCGCCTTAGACTCGAAGTGCCAATCTTTGCGGATTGCGGAAGCTGCTCGATTGAACTAACCGAACCGGCTGTCATTAAACAATCTTCAGCAAATTGCCGCTCACAGACCGCAGCGATGGTCAGTCCCTCCCGCTGGTGCGTAGGTAAATCCTTGAAGCTATGAACGGCAAAGTCAGCCTGTCCGGCCAGCAGGGCATCTTCTACCTGCGAGGTGAAAAAACCGGTGTCCTTGAGATTCCATAAGGCAGTACGCCTGTCGCGGTCGCCCGTGGTAGTTATTTTTTTGGTTTCGATTTGTAGAGCCGGATAGACTTTTTTTAGAGCAGAGATGACAATCCGGGTTTGAGCGATGGCGAGCCGGCCGCCACGAGTTGCGACAGTAAGAACCTTCCTCATTAGTCGCCTTCATCCTGCGAAAGGAACATTTTGTTTATCAAGTCAACGGCCTGAAGCTGTTCCGTGCTCAACTCTTCGTCTCCGCCATCTTTAATAAAGCTGATTGGCCCGTGGAGTATTTTCTTAACGAGCGATTCGGCGAAAAGCTTCAGCTTGTCACTGTTGGCTTCGCCGAAATCCTTCGCATAACGCTTAGCTTCGGTGTGAGCGAGTTTGAGACCTTTCTGCGTCAGTCGTGAAATTACCGGCACAAGATTCAGTGAGTGCAACCAACTGGAAAAATTATCGGTAAATTCGGCAACAATCGCGCGGGCTTTGGGAATTTCGCTACTGCGTTTTTCCTTATTAGAGTTTATTTGCTCGCTCAAATCGTCGATGTTGTGCAGGGAAACACATTCAAATTGACTGATATCCGGAGCTATGTCCCTCGGCACAGCAATATCTATTATCAGCAGCGGTTTCTCTCTGCGAGCCAGCTCGTTCTTAACCGCCTCGTATGTAACTACCGGCTCGGCGGCGGCGGTCGAGCTAATCAGTAAATCCACTTCAGCCAATTTTGCGGTTATATCGGCCAGCTTAATTACCTGGCCTGTCTTAAGCCGCGATGCCATAGCTCGTGCTTTTTTTGTATTGCGATTTGCTATAATCAAACGCGGCAGTGACGCTTTGAGCAGATACCTCGCCACAAGTTCAGCGTTTTCACCGGCACCTATCACCATCGCCGCAGCGGCGGGCAAATCGATTTTTTTCCTGGCCAATTCTACGGCAGCCAAACTAATCGAAACCGCGCCGCAATTGATATTCGTGTTGGTGCGGACGGCTTTTCCCACTCGAAAGGCATTGTGAAAGAGCCGGTGAAATATCAATTTACTCATCCGGCAATCGAGGGACATTGTGTAAGCGGATTTTACCTGCGATAAAATCTGATTTTCACCAACGGTTTGCGAATCAAGACCGGCGGCCACTTCGAAAAGATGGCGAACAATGTCAATCCCTGTTTTTGTCCGGCTATATTTACGCCAGGTATCGACGGCACCAGGCCGGACCTGCCCAATAAGGTCTGTCAGAAACGCGTTACAATCGAAACTCTTTCCGGCATAAATATAGAATTCAATTCGATTGCAGGTCTCAAGAATCGCGGCCTCGCTAATCGCCTCTTCAGCGTGCATTTTTTTCAGCATAAAACGCCGCTGTTCGTCGGTAAAAGTAACTTTTTCGCGTACCTGCACAGGGCAATTGTGATAAGTTATATTGTTCAAAACAAGCTTCATTCGTGCCGCTCTTGACCCTTTTTATCATTCGATTGTACTACATTGTAAGCAAAGTAATTATAAATATCAACCCCAAACTCACAACACAGACAATTTCCAACTTTCAGAATATTTGCCCGACAATAGCATCGTGGTGCGCCGAATATCCTTGCAAATAACTCTGTTTCTGACATAATCACTCTTATAGTCGTCGCGGTGGCAGCGATGGGTAAACATATAAAAACAACTGGATTGATTTGCCGATGGGCATAAAGGAAAGCTCTAAAAAGAAGTTTAGACGTGTCGTGATGTGGTCTGCTCTGGCGCTGATCATATTGTTGATTTACCTGTCGGTCTATGGGGCGTTTATCGGGGCCAAGCGGGCACAAAGACTCGTCAACACGCTGCCGTTGACGGTTTACTGGCTGGCGTTCGTAGTTATACTGATTGCCGGGCTTGTGGTATTCCGGCGACTGGTTCGGGTGCCTTCACTTCTGCTAATCCACGTCGGCTGTGTGCTTATTCTTGCAGGGGGTATGTGGGGCTCAGACGCCGGACATAAACTACAGAAACAACTCTTTGGAATCGACAAAATCCGAACAGGGCAAATGATAATTTACGAAGGACGCACCGAGAACCAAGTTCTGCTCCAACAGAGCCAGTTGCCTAAGGAACTGCCTTTCTCGGTCCACCTGAAGGATTTCCGCCTCGAACACTACAAACCCGGCAGTATCGTGGTCTATATGCCCGACGACACAACCCGCCGGTTACCCGCGGAAACAGGTTCCGAATACAACCTTGGCGGTGAAGTCGGTAAAGTCAAAATCGTACGGACCTTCGAGCGATTCCAATTGGACATCGAAGACAACCGACGAGAAGCAATAGATGCACCTGACGGTGCGCCCATGCCCGCCCTGGAAGTCAACGTCGCAAGGCCAGACGGCTCCCAGCTCACAAGATATGTCTTCGAGCCCTCACGAGGCTATATGTACCAGGACAACTTCCAACTGTACTACCAGCGAATGGTCAGCGATTATATAAGCGAACTGGAAGTTATTAAAAACAACAAGGTTGTAGCAAAAAAGAACATCGAAGTGAATCATCCTCTTCACTACGGCGGATACCATTTTTACCAGCATTCTTACGACGCCGAAGCCGGCCAGTACACTGTTCTTGAGGTCACTTCGGACACCGGCCTGGCGCCGGTCTATGGCGGATACCTGATGCTCTGCATCGGCGTTTTCTGGCATCTGTGGCTAAGGGACATATTTACTAAACAACGGGTGCTGAGGTGCTTCAGCCGGTCGTGATGTTCTGCCATTGGATTCCGACCTTCTTGAGGGCATAGCCGACCTCGCGGAGGTAATCGCCGTAGCAAATCATCCAGTGGAACCCCTGCATATCTTCCAGCACCTTTCGCCAATCCCCTTCGATTTCAATATCAATCTGCGAGCGGCAGATGTCGTAGAAGGGATGGTCAATGATTTTCGCTCTGAATCCTATCCACTTCTTGGAGCTGAAACTGGGGATGAGGTTTGTGACGATCTGGCCTTTGCTCATATTGACTTTTGGAGCGGCACCGTAATCCGACTCGAAGTGCGTGTAGATTTTCGTCGGCTCAAAATCTTTGCCGTTCATTTTACTTGGCGCAGTGCAGTGTGCACAAGTGACGACGCCGTCGTGAGGATGGGTCGGGTCCTGCAGGAAGGACGGCTTTCCGGATATGTAACGCAGGAGAATGCCGGAAGGAATGACCACGAAATCGGATTCACAGAATGCCATCAGCCCTTCATCATTGATGAGACTCAAGGGCATACAAGCTGTGGTCTGGGACATCGGAATGATTGTTCCCATACAATGATGGACGGTAATGGCGGGGGCATCCGCTTTTTCCATCAGCTCCCTGAAGATCTTCGTCAACAGGAAAGCATTGACGAGGAATTTCCTGTCGGTGTGCAGAGAGACACCCTTTTGAGCGAGGTATTTATCGGTCTGGCGTTGAGCTTCCTTGACAGCTTTTTGGTCCTTCAGGTTTTTCTTAATCATCGGCTCGAGTTCCTTGTACGTTACCGGCTTTATGTCGAGCTTCCAGATTTCCCTCGCTGTCTCGGGGCCAAGTTTGTAGCCGACGCCCCATCCGCCTGGGCCGCCAATAGCCACAATTTTCGTACCGAGAGTGTTCTTGAGCCCGTAAAGCGCCCTCAGCCGCCAGAGGACCTCGCCGTAGTCGTCCACGACAATGTCCCATACATCCATCCCCGGTTCCTTGTACTCGTCCGTAGTCTTCCGCAGAAAGCGAGGGTGAGCGATTTCGTACCACAGATATACAGGGCCGGATTTATGCCTCAAAAACATCACGCTCGGCTTGCCGGAAGCGGCAATGGTTTCGAGCCAACCTCGCCCCCCGCCCGCCGCGTAGACCAGAATGACGTCGCAGTCGCTGTCTTTGACAGCGCCAGCCTGTCCGCCACTATTCACCCTTGCCAATGGCAGAATCTCCATCGGAAAGTCAGCCGACGACACCAGCTTTTTCAACTCCTGCTCAATCTTGCCGGCCTCGGTGTCCACATCGTTCTGGTTGTGCAGCCCACCCCAGGACCGCCAGCTCGTGGCTTCCCTCCTTCGGGCGATAGAATAGACCAGAGCTGGTTTTACTCTAAGTGGGGTCCCGATGCGCAGACCCATTCCGGGAATGGGCTTTCTTAAAGCCCCATGAGCTTGAGACGTTAGTGCCAACGCTCCTACGCCCGCTGCGCCGAGTCCGGCGAGAAAATCCCGCCGGGACATGCCAAAGAAGTCCTTTTCGTTAATGTTCGGCACTCCGTGAGAGCAGCAGCGGTGAGAGACGTGCTTTGCACAACTCGACTGATTTTTCTTTT
>CAZWKM010000058.1:0-8794 GCA_964634165.1 uncultured Pirellulales bacterium
TTGCAATATTAATCACAAGAGAAGCCCTGCCTGACCTGCCGGATTGGCAAAGCGCCTTCGTTGACAAGCTTGTTCTCTGTATTGGCGCAATAGTAGCAACGGGGGTAGTTATTTTTTTGGCCAGAGTTAGTTTTGCACGGCGATTAAAGGGGTTCGGCCTGAACGCAAAAACAATTGTCAAAGATTTTTTCGCCGGCGCGGTAAATCTGCTCGCTGTCTGGCCGATTGTGATAGCGATGATTGAACTGACGAGGCGTTTAGGCAAATTTATCTGGGAGCAGGATTTTCAGGTACAGCAACACGAAGAACTCAAGACAATAACGGCCTATCCGCAATTGCCGCTTAGAATATTGATTATTGTTATTGCTGTTGTGATAGCACCTGTACTTGAAGAGCTGCTCTTTCGCGGACTGTTTCAATCAATGCTGCGCGGGGTAGCGAAAAACGCGTGGACGGCAATTATTTTAATTTCAGTCCTTTTTGCATTGCTGCATCCGTGGACGCATTGGCCGGCCTTATTTGCGCTTTCGATATGCCTGGGTTATGCGTATGAAAAGAGCGGCTCTTTGCTTCGGCCTATCTTTATCCACTCACTTTTTAACGGAATCACAGTAATAGCAACCTTATATCAATGATTCACTACGTGTACGAATTAGTTAATTATTCCAAGGAGAGCAAGCAATGACTCAAAACACATTTTCCATTTACTGTCTACTTTACATTAGTATTTCAGGGATTTTCTTAACAGCAGATAACTTACAGGCGAAAGGAAACGGCGGCCAGAAGCCGGCCAAACCGATTAGACCGGCAGGTTTCGTTAGAGACGCAGGCAAGAATGCAGCCGCCGAATGTCTTAAGCAATCACTGGATTTTTACGTTTCCATTATGGCCAACCGTCAGTACGAAGCAGATGGGACCTGCGGAGGATGGGCAAGCAGTTATTCCTCAGACTTGAAGCGGCGTATGGGCGAATGGAGACCGATTGGTCCGGATTGGGTTTGCATCCAGAGTCCGGGCACGCCATTCGTCGGCAGGATTATGCTGCAGGGCTACTTAGTTCTGGGTGAGGAAAGGTACCTTAATGCGGCCAGACAAGCCGGCAATCTCCTGTTGGCAGGGGCGAACGAATATGGAGGTTTTGCCTATGAAATGTGGTTGGGACCAGATGGGCCGCGCGGAGTGCACCAGGGAGCCGTTAATCCTCCCGACAAGCCCCGCTGGTTCCCAAAGTACGGCACGATGGATGACTATGTGACCCAGGGTGCAGTCGAGTTTCTATACGAGCTTTGGTTGGTCTGTCGTGAAGAAAGGTACTACAAAGGGTATCTGCGCGGTCTGGGCTTCTTTCTCAAGGCACAGAAGGATAACGGGTCAATACCTCAGGCCTATCCGGGTCGGGGCTACTCAGCTCTGGCTACCTTCAACGACGGTGTTATGCTCACCGTTTTTCAAGCTCTGGTTCGCGGATACCAACGGACGGGCAACAGGGACTATTTCGATGCCGCTATGAGGATAGCCCAGTGGGTAAAGAACAACCGAATTGGAAATTCCGGCTGGTCCACCCAAACTACTGATGACGGCAAACCGCTTGGGGCCCGCTCGTTTGAGCCGCCTTCGGTGGGTGCGTATCCAACCTGGCATGCTTTTATTATCCTGACCGAAGCGTACAAGTGGACAAAAGACGAGAGCCTGCCCGAACCTATGGCCGGTGCATACGAGTGGCTGAAAAAGGCGCAACTGCCCAATGGAAACTGGGCACGATTCTACTATCCCAATACCACTCAACCGAGATATAGGGATACCAGGGGAAAAGATGTGAGCGACGTCCAAAAGGCTCGTTCCGGTTATGCATGGCAGGGCGACTGGGGCAAGAACGCCATTGAGGTCTACGACAAATTTATGGCTGAAAAACACAAACTTGTTACACCAAACGTTCCTGAAAATGGAATTCAGGAGGACCCAGCCGCCTTGCTCCTGCCCAAGTACGATGGAAGCTATCCATCCACAATTTCGGATATTATCGCCGCCCAGGATTCGAGAGGCGCTTTCGTGCAGGGTGATGACATCAGCAACACGCGATTTGCCTCTTACGTCGCTCAACTGATACGGTTTCTTCGTGACGACCGGGGAGATGGAATTCAGAAATAGTGGCTTGGCATCATTTGTGTTAAGTGTATGCCTGGGTTATGCGTATGAAAAGAGCGGCTCTTTATTTCGGCCTATTTTTATCCACTCACTTTTTAACGCAATTACAATAATAGCAGTCTTATATAGCGTATAGCGTATAGCGTATAGTGGATAGGAAGTGAAAAAAGCCACAGAGAACGCAGAGGCCCGTAAGACTAACGGCTAACCTTCGGGGCTAACGTTAAATTTAGCTTTTTGGCCGGCCTTGATTTGTAATGTCCTGTCAAACTGATGTTGGCCAAACCTGCGCAGAATAAACTTCGACAGGGCCAATTCGCCATACAAGACCGACAGCTCAACTCTCATACGCCTCTTTGCGGTTTTAAGAGAACAGCTTCCCCACGCATAACCATTCGACCAGAAGAAGTTACCGTCCTGAGCAGCAAAAGTCATTGACTTCTCGACGCCGGAATAACCAAAGCCGGTCAGCGCCGGCACAGCCGCCCAGCTCGCCATAGCGCGGGCATAGTGGTGGCCGCATTCGGCCTCGTCGAAGGGGCTGCGCTTGTGACCATCGTAGCGGTCGCGAATGTTCCGGATGCACTGAAGCCCATCGTCAAGCTGCCCTTCGTACAGCATACCGACGGCCGCGGCGTACTCGAAGCCGGTCATAACCTCGGTAAAATACGGGAAGGGTTTCTCCGGCCGGTCCTTCGGATAGCTGGCCATCAACAGCGCAGACTCATCACCCAAAGCGAAACTGCGCATACAGTTGAAATGGCCGTACAGACCGTCCCTTTGGTTGTATTTCATAATGCTGCTCAGGGTCTTGCGGACATTTTCGGGCTCGAGCAGGTAGCCGAGGTCACAGACGTGGGCCATATACTGGCCGACAAGCTGGTCAACAAGGCAGCCGGAGCCGAGCTGGTAATCGGGGCTGGTCAGGTCTTTTGCGCCCATCCCCACGCGCAGACTTGGCGCTATCTGTGAGGCGTCCTTTGGCGGCCGGATATGGTGCTCGTAATACTCGCCGTTGAAAAGATTCTCGTCTATCCAGCTTTTGCCCCGCTCGAAGAGATTCCGGCAGGTCTCGGCGAAGTCGTCCTCACCGAGGTAACGTGCCATTTCCTCGGCCGCCCGCAGTGCCCCGAGATACCAGACGCCCATCTGCGGATTTGGGCCATAGTACTCCACGTCCATCGTGTTGTGCTGACATCCTTCCATCACGCCGTCGCGGTCGGCGTCCCAGCCGCCCTTAATCCAGCAGAACTCCACCGCCCTTTTCACATTCGGCCAGAGACCCTTTAGCATTTCGTCATCGCCGGAGAGCTGCCAGTCGCGATACATCTTCATAATGCACCCCATCTGCCCGTCGGCAGCGGCCTTACCATACTCCTGCGCGCGCTCAAGCGGCAGATTGACACGAAAGCTCATCAGCCCCTTACCATCGGTAGCGTGGGCGAACTCGACTTCCCGCATCGACCTGGCCAGCTTGCCGAAGAGAAAGGCCGTCGCCTGCTCGTAGTTCCAGACGTGGGTGCACGAGCCGTGGCAGCAGCCCCTCCTGTTGCTGGAACCTTCCCAGCCGTAGAATCGGCCGTCCGCTGTTCGGAAACAGGTCTGTGTGCGCAGCGTGCTGATATTGAAAAGAGCCGACTCCTTCACTACTTCGGGCAGCGTACTTTCGCAGAAAGTCCGCACAAAGCCTACGGTCGCTTCTTCGAGCTTTGCAAGCTGCGGTGCGACCTTCTCGGCCACGCCCCAGGCGTCAGGATATTGTGTAGCATAGTAGTTGCCGATTCGGTCTTCATCGCGGTTCTTCGGCGTCCAGGTATAGCGGTTGGGAAAGTGCCAGGTAATCAGGAATGTTACCTGTCTTGTCGCGCGCGGCGGCAGCGTTAGCTCAACGGCAAGCGACGCCATCGGCGTATCCTCTCCGGTGGCTTTGCGCTCCTGGAGTTTCCCATCGTCGCTGAAGTCGTCCCAGAAATCCAGTGCCGAGCTGCCCCAGCCTTCCCTGGTCCAGGCCGTGCGGTAGGTAACATTAGCTTCGGCAGTGGTGGTCAGCGCTATCGTGCCCCACTGCTCCGCCCTCGGAGCCACGCCTTTAGAATCCATAAATATTCCCTGAACATTCCGGCCTTTGCGGAACTGGTTACGATTGGCTTTGCCGCCGACAGCCACGAGGTCGCCTTTCCAATCCTTCCTCTTACCCGAACCGTCTATGCCGATGAAGTTGGGCATACTGCCGCAGACCGAGGCGGTTATCGGCCTGCCGGTCTTATTGACAAGCACGTACCGCAGGACAGCTACGGGTATGCCGCTGGCTTCGGCGTCGCCGGGGATGAGCGGGTTGAACGCCTTGATGCGGACATCGAGCGGCACATCAGGGTCCGAAAGACACACCTGTCCCAGCGGGTATGCGGCGGCGAAGGAGCACCTGTGGAACCGCGGCAGGCCGTGGTTGGGTACCGTGCTGCCGTGGCTGCCTTCGTAATCCGACGGCTCAATCGGCCCCTCGATTGCACGCGTAACCGTCTGCTCACCAGCCGTTCCGGCATAAAGCGCAAAGAACGGACCTGTCCGCCCTCTTATCGGCACAAAGCCCTTGGCCGGGCGGTTCATAATCTCCCAGTCGCGCAGGTCGCCGCGGCCACCGAGAGAAACAGTTCCCGTGCCGATGCCGCCTAAAGGAAGAGCAATCCGGCCGAGGTGACTCTGGTCGTAGCGTTTTAGAATGGGCCAGTCAATCTGAAATTTCAAATTAGGCTGGTCTGCGACAGATTGCTCGCCGGGATATAAATTACATCCCGCGACTACCATCATCATTGAGATTAACAATAACTTTCTCATAATTGTTCTCCCATAAACCCAAAATTAAAAACAACCTGTAAGAATCGTCGATATCACAAGGAATTATATCGCAAATGCAGTGCGAATCAATAATACACTTTTGGTTGCTCGTAAGCCGGTGTCAATTATCGACTGAGGTCCGAGCAGCATTTTCTTTAGAAGTTCTGTTCGTTAAATAAACTCCAGCGGTAACCAATATTGCACCAGTTAATAGAGATAGAGTAATTGGTTCTGCGAGTATTAAAAAGGCCAGCACGACTGCGCTTATTGGAACAAAATTGATAAATAAGCCCGCTTTGATTGGACCGATTTTTTCTATTCCTTCATAATACCACACAAATCCCAGCACTGTTCCAAAAAATCCCAGGTAAGAAATGCCAAGCCAGTTCGTTACAGAATAATGAGTTAAATTCCGTATCAACCCATTCAAATAAGCAGGGACAAATAAACCAATGGCGCCGATTACACAAGAGTAAGTGATCAAAACAAGCGGTGAAAGCTCCGTCATCATTGCTTTACCTATTAAAGAGTAGGCCGCCCAACTTAAAACACAGCAAAAGATATAAAGCTCTCCCCGCCCCACGTTTCCATCCAGAATCTCAATCAGGTTGCCTCTTGATATGACAATTACCGCACCGGTTACAGAAATGATGATTCCGGCAAATTTTACCGGAGTTAGTCTTTCCTTAAAAAAATAAGACGAAAGGATAGTAATAAAAATCGGGCAGGTCGAAATAATAAGTGACGAACGAGAGGCTTCAATAAGCTTGAGACCTTTGAAAAAGAAAACGTTGTATATCAATACCCCTGTCACTCCAAGGGCAATAACGGGGATGAGCTGAGAGGTCTTTAGTGCGGGAAGTCGGCCTTCGACTTTGAACGTAAGCAAAAGAAGAATAACTGAAGCTATGGCAAATCTCAAAAAGGCAGCTGAAAAAGGGTCAACATCCCTGGCAACTACTCTTCCAGCGATAAAAGCGCCACCCCAAAATACCACCGTTAATAATAACTTTACATAAATAAGCATTCCAAATCCTATGCTCGATCCGGCTTTTACTAACATTGGAGGTTACCCGTCCCTCGTGACGCCAACAAAATGCAAGTCAGGCACGAGATTACTCAATGCCGAGGACGTCGGCCATTGAGTACAAGGCGGGTTTTTTGCCGATGAGCCATTGGGCTGCCCTTAATGCTCCCCGTGCGAAAGTGTCCCTGCTGTGGGCGGTGTGGTTCAGCGTCAGTTTCTCGCCGAGTGTGCCGAAGATTACCGAATGAATGCCGGTTATATCGCCGGCCCGAACAGCATGTATGCCGATAGTGCCCTTTTGCCTGAGTGCGTCTTTACCGCATCTGCCGGGGACAAGAGAATCCGGGAATTTTTTGCCGGTTGCTTTGCAAATATTCTCAGCCAGCGTCAGGGCGCTGCCGCTCGGAGCATCTTTTTTGAAGCGATGGTGCTGCTCGACTATCTCTATGTCATAGTCATCGCCCAGCATCAGAGCGAGCTTGCCGACCAGCGCAAATAAAACGTTCATCCCCACACTCATATTAGTTGCATATATAACGGGTATTTTCTCAGAAGCGGCTTTTATTTTCTCGCGCTGCTCATCGCTCAGCCCGGTAGTGCCCAGTACCAGAGCAGCGCCATTTTCTGCGCAGTAGTCAATGGTCTTATCCGCCGCTGTTGGCTGCGAGAAGTCGATTACCACATCGGCACCGGACGGATAAACACTGTCCAGCTTGACATTAATCGGCCCTGCTGCCGCCACAAGACCGGCATCTTTGCCGATATCAGGATGGCCCTGCCTTTCGACTGCCGCAATAATATCGAATTGGCCGGCCTCCATAGCTAACGCAATAATACGCCTGCCCATTCGACCGGCGGCGCCGGAAACTATCAGCTTAGATTTCATTTTATACCCTTTCAAACCCTTATAACCAAATGGTTGATACGAATATAAACACGCAAAGCAACATTTACAAGATTAAACAGTTATCAGCTTGACTATTTTGCCTGGGGGATGGTAGAATGCCGACCAAAATAATCAAACAACAGAAAGGGTGTTTTTTATGAATAAGAAAACCATTCGTACCGGCATTGTCGGGTCGGGCTTTGCCGCGAAATTTCATTTTGAATGCATCAAAAGAGTGCACGGCACAAACGTTGAAATCGAGGGAGTGTTTGATATCAACGCCGAGCAAGGCTCTACATATGCCAGGGAACGAGGGATTCAGTTTCACAAGACGCTGGAGGAGCTCCTCGACAAGGTGGACTTAATCCACGTCTGCACGCCGCCGGTCGTTCACGAATCGATTGCGATTGCGGCCCTCGAGCGCAACAAGTTCGCCATCGTGGAAAAACCGCTCACGGGCTACTTCGGGGACGGCTCGGAAGATTTTAACGGGGACACCTTTGCCAAGCAAACCGCGCTCGATAACGCCCTGGCAAGCATCGAGCGGATGCTTGATGCGGAAGAGAAGAGCCAGGGCAAGATTCTTTACGCCGAAAACTGGGTCTATGCGCCCTCGATTCAGAAGGAGCGGGAAATCATAGAGAAGACCGGTGCGCAGATACTCTGGATGCACGGCGAAGAGGCGCACTCCGGCTCGCACGCAGCGACATACGCCTTCTGGAAGTTCTCCGGCGGCGGCTCGGCTATCGGCAAGGGCTGCCATCCACTGACAGCGGCGCTTTATCTGAAGCGTGTGGAAGGGTTCGCCCGAAACGGTAAACCGATTCAGCCAAAGTCGGTCTCCTGCCGTACGCACGCCCTGACCCGGCTGAAGAGCTTCAAGGACGAGGGCCATCTTCGCGCGGACTACCACGACATCGAGGACTTCTCCATAATGCATGTTACCTTCGATGACGGGACAATCGCCGACATCTTTGCTTCTGAAATTGTTTTGGGCGGCGTCCACAACTGGCTCGAAGTCGCAGCGAACAACCACCGCACCATCTGCAACATCAACCCGAGCACGGCAATGCAAACGTACAACCCGGTGGATAAGAATTTTCAGGATATCTACGTAGTGGAAAAAATCGGCACGAAACAGGGCTGGTCGGCGCCTTCGCCGGACGAGGACTGGTTCACGGGCTACCCGCAGGAGATGGAGGCGTTCTACCGGAGTGTGGCGTATGGCGAACCGGTGGAAGGTGGCAGCCGCCTCGCCGCGGACTGCATCTCGACTATCTATAGTGCATACGTTTCAGCCGAGAAAATAGGGACAGAGGTCCCCATCAAAACCTTTTGAACTCGCTACTCGATGCTTGATTCTCAACGAGTACCGAGTATCCCGTGCAAATGGTTCTAAAAACGAAAGAGTATATTTTGTCTAAGGACATCGGAAAGAACGCTTAGCTCTGCCACAGGTAAACAGGAGGTTGAAAACATGGCGCCAAACGAAACAGTCCGCAAGGACTCCATAGGAGAACAAACAGGTTCCGATAAAATCGGGATGAATCCACAGATTGAAAAAGACCGTCAATCAATCATAAGTGCCAGAGAAAAAGGCCGGGGTGCAACTTTTAAGACATTTATAAGATTGTCCGGCCCGGGCTGGCTCCAAAGCGGCATTACCTTAGGCGGCGGGTCGCTGTCTTCGAGTCTGTATCTCGGCGTGCTGGTGGGCTTTAGCTTTATGTGGCTTCAGCCCTTGGCAATGATATTGGGCATCATTATGCTAAGCGCCATTGCGTATGTAACACTCTCTACCGGCCAGCGGCCGCTGCGTGCGATTAATCAACACGTCAACCCGGTACTGGGCTGGGGCTGGCTGATTGCCTCGATGATGGCTAATCTCGTCTGGTCGCTGC
>CAZWKM010000059.1:0-8659 GCA_964634165.1 uncultured Pirellulales bacterium
GTGCCATCGTTCTTGAACTTCTCAAGCAGGGCCGCATCGTCGCCGGCCTCGACATTATCGCTGACCAGCTCGCAGAGCTCGAAACGGTTGTAAAAGAAGCCGGCTTCAGCGTCATCACAAAATGTGTGGATATTACAGATACACCAAAGTTCACCGAGACGCTGGAAGCCCTGGCCGCCGAACACAACGGCATCGGCATCCTGGTCAACAACGCCGGCATCACACGCGACAATCTGCTTCTTCGCATGAGCGACGAGGATTTCGATAAGGTTATCGAAGTCAATCTCCGCGCCGCCTTTGTCGCAGCCCGCACCGCCGCCAGGTCTATGGTCAGGAACAAGTTCGGACGCATCATCAGTATCAGCTCTGTCTCCGGCATTATGGGCAACGCAGGCCAGACTAACTACTCCGCAAGCAAAGCCGGCCTTATAGGTATGACCAAAACGATAGCCCGCGAGCTGGCCAAAAAGAACATAACGGCAAATTGCGTTGCGCCCGGCTTCATCGAGACCGAAATGACGAAAAAATTACCGGAGCTGGTCATAGAAGCTGCCAAGCAGCTTATACCACTGCGAAGGGTCGGCTCTGTTGACGACGTAGCAAAAGCCGTTGCATTTCTCGCAAGCGACGATGCCGCCTACATCACAGGCCAGGTACTACCCGTCGACGGCGGTATGGCTATGTAAAAAACCCATGTCATTGCGAGGCCTGCTTTTTAGACCTCCCCAAGACGCCTGACGGTCGAAGCAATCTCGTCCCCAAATCTGAAATCTGAAATGTGAAATTCTACCCTCACTAATTCACACCTCACGAGAAAAGCGTCATTCTTTCAATCGAAGGAGCTCCACTTTTCGGAATTCAACGGGATGGCTCTCGGACTGAAGGGATATATAGCCTTCGCTCAGCATCTTGTCGCCGTTCTTTATCAGCTTCCTGGCGTCGGCGTCCTTCTCGTCAAGCTGCGGCTTCTCGTACTCCAGCACCACTTGGCCGTTAACGATATGCTTGATGATGGAGTTGCCGTGCACCTCAACTTCCATTGTCACCCACTGGTCACCGTGATAAGTTTTTGAAGCCGATGGGATACAGTGCTGGGTAACGAGTTTGCCGTCCATCACGATATTCGTGCCCGGCGTGCAAACATTGCCCGTTGGACGCTTGTCCCTGCCGTTGCCGCCGAGAAGCTGCACCTCTATGGAAACCGGAAAACTCTGGTCCTTTCTCATGCTTTCGGGCCGCTGACAGTGCATCATTATCCCGCTGTTTCGAAAGGCCCATCCCGGACCTCCCGGACTCTGCTCTCCAACGAACCGGTACTCCAAGCGGAGTTTGTAGTGTGAGAACTTGTCCTTGTAAAAAAGGTGCCCGAATTTTCCGTCGAACTTGTCGTACTGATCGTAAGACACCTTCAAGATTCCATTCTCCACCCGGAAGGTGTTCCCATAATTATCATTCAGCTCATGACCTGTAATCTTGACCTTCCACCCCTCAAGGTCCTCGCCGTTGAAGAGGCTTATCCAGCGGCTTTTGCTCGAACTGTCCCTGATCTTGTAGCTAATTGACATACCGTCCCTTTTTTCCATGGAGGCGCGGATGATTACTGTATCGTAGCTGGGACTGTTTTGGATGTAGTCTAAAAAATCCTTCATCGCATTTTCAGAACGAATAACATTATCCCCTACGATCACGGCTCCTGGCTTGAGTTTTGGCTCGATCAGCTTCAAGTACTTCAAGTAGTCCTGCTTCACAGCATCAATAAAAACGAAATCGAATTGACCTTCGAGCTTCGGCAGAGTTTTGAGAGCATCTCCTTCTATGCAGGTGACAACATTCTCCAAACCAACTTTTTTCAGGTTTTCTCGACAGGCTTTCACCATCTTCGGGTCGATTTCCAGTGTATAGAGATGCCCACCAGTCCTCTCGAAGGCGATTCCCATGTTGATGGCTCCAAAGCCGGTTGCCGACCCCACTTCGATACCACGTTTAGCTCTTGCGCTCTCCACCAGGATGCGCAACATCATGGCATCTCCGACAGTGGTGTTCAACCGACTGCGCTGGAAGCTCTTGACAAACTGTTCGCGGAACTCCCTGCTATGCTTCTCCTTCGATTCAACGGCGTAAGCCACAAGTGCAGCCAGGCTGAGCAGGACAGCGCCCGAAACCCAAACTACTAATTTGTGTTGCTTCATAACGATATCCTTAGTATTGGTGAATATTAGAAAACATCCAGTCCTTCACTGACAACACTATTATCAGTATCACCAATATTAAACGCGAAATACCGGACAGTGTCAAGTAGGGAATTATATTTGAATTATATTGAATAAGGTTGGTAAGAATCGCTCTTTGTTAAATAGTATCTGTTGCGGAAAGCCTCTTTCGCTATGTCACCCCTGCGAAAGCAGGGGTTTATGGCCTAAAAACTGGATTCCGGCTTTCGCGGGAATGACAAAATGTTGCTTCCGCAACAGGAACTTAATAGAATCGGTATTATATGCAGTTGCACGTTGGGCGGGCTATCACTAATTTCTATAGAGCTGAACACGACCCTCTCTCCAGCACGGTGCTCATTGCAGAGGGGTACGAGATATTGGACGGCCACTCCAGCGTCCCGGATGCACCGGGATTCGGTCTAAAAATTGACGAGGGCAGGTTCGCCACAAGTGTGCGAGTAAACTTCGACCTGAAGGTTTGACAGGTTGCGTCTGTATGGCTCGTCTGGCTGAAAGCCGAGTTTCATCTCACCGGTCCATACCGCGGCCCCAGGCTTGGCACCAGCTTCTTTCCGTATGCCATTAGCGATGCGTGTTGTTCTTTCGAGAGCGGCGTGTACTTCCGGGCAAACTCCACGTTCTGTATGGCTTGTTCAACTGTGTAGGGACCGACCACGGCGACGCTGACGCCTTTGAGGTCAAGTGCGTAGGCCAGAGCCTGTGGGAGATAGGCAGGCTCAGTTGCGCAGCCGATATGGCCACTCCTGTGATTGCGGAAGCCGCCCTTGATGCCGGCGTAGACTTTCATTGCCACACAGCCGACGTTGCGTTTTCTTGCCTCGGGCAGAACCTTACTTTCGAAATCATAGATGTTCCTGTCCGCGTAATTCATCACGCACATAATCACATCAATCTGGTCGGTCTTGAGCATACGGACGAAGTTGGGCGGCCTGTTATGCCCTGATATTCCAATGAAACGTATCTTGCCGGCTTCCTTCTGCTTCAGCAGGTATTCTAAGACGCCATCCTTGGCCAGGACACGGTCAAGTTTTTTGCTGCCGATGCTATGGATATGCACGAGGTCGAGGTGGTCGATTTTGAGCCGGCGCAGTGATTCGCTCAGGGAACGCTCCGCTTCATCTGCGGTGTGGGTCGAGACCTTCGTTGCGATGAAGAGCTTGTCACGTCGTTTCGGAATTAGATGTCCGAGTATTTCCTCGGCATTGCCGTATATCCTCGCGGTATCGATATAAGTTGCTCCACGGTCGATGGCTTCACCGAAGATGCGAATACCCTCTTGTACGTTGATGGGGCCTTCGCCCACCGGGGCTGTACCGAGGCCAAGTATCGGGACTTTCTTTTTTGTCCGCCCAAGCACCCGTTTTGCCAGGGGTTTACCGGTTCCCTCTTTGGATTCGGCCGTGCAGCCACAGGCGAGATGTGAGAGTGCAATGGCCGAAGTGGTACCACCAATGATTTTTCCAAGAAACTTACGACGTGTGATTTCTTTGCGTCTGTCCATAATTTTTCTTCCCCAAGACGATTTTCATTGCTGGTTCATTATACCAAAAAGACCGGTGCGAGGAAACCACAAAGTAGAGCGGACAACTATTGTAACAAGCGGCCATATTTGGTATATTGGTAAGTGCACGAGACCCCGGGATCCGGCAAGACGTCGATGCCGGACTGGGGGTTTCAAGGTACGTGTTTGGGTTCCCATCCCCGCCTTCGCGGGGACAAGTTTACCCTTGCCGTGTGGCACGGCCATCTTGGCCGTGTTTTCACTCCACAGGACGCCTTACGGCGGGGCTGGAAGCCCGTGCCACGCTTCTTTCCGGGCTTTCCGAAGCTGTCTGCAAACAACGATGCATTGTCGCAGCCCTCATCGATATCGCCCGGATAAACGTTCTCTCTAAAGCTGCTGGTCTTATGTCTTATAATTTTACCTATTTGAGCTGATTAGTGCAAATCATTTTAGGCCCGATTTCCATATTCTACGCCTGCTCGGCCTGGGCGGGGCTAATGGTGGGGAAAAGGACTGATACTCCTGCTTTCTTGCGAGAGCAAAAAGGGGGGCACAGGTGTGAGTAGTTTGCTTTTTGCGCGCATAATATCTTATAGAAACTGCTGTAGTAAAGAATGTTCGAGAAAGTGAGTGAAATCGAAGCGCGAGACTCGTAAAATGTTTTGCAAGAAAGCCGGGTCGTTATTTTACATAACTTTTACTTTTCCTAAGTGCTTTTTGAGGATGTGTTTAGGTAAAATGAGCGAAAAGTTGGATAAAATTGTCCCGCTGTTGTCAACTTTTGGACGGCTGAGACGTCTAAAATATGTAGATGGTTTTGTTTAAGCTGGATTTTGAGTCCAAAGTTAATCACAATCAAACTTTTACAGGAGAAAAATAATGAGAAAAGGTATGACAAAAAAGATGAGACTGGTAGGGATAGGTACTATTTTGTTGGCAGTCGTTTTCATCTCGCTCGCCTGGAGCGAAGACGTAGCGGAGGTTCCTTTACCGGAACAGCCTCAGGTAACTCAAGGTGCCTTGAGGGCCGTGAATGAGGATGGCGAGGTGATTCTGGAGTTTCCCCTTAAACATACGGCTGTTTATGCGGAGATTTCCGGGTTCCTGGCCCAGGTAGAGGTAAAGCAGCATTTCCACAACCCTCACGAAGAGAAGATTGAGGCGGTCTATGTCTTTCCACTGCCGGAAAATTCGGCTGTAAACGAGATGATAATGGTGGTGGGCAAACGCAATATCTACGGCGAGATTCATAAACGCAGGGTGGCAAGGCAAATCTACGAGCAAGCCCGTGCCGCCGGCAGGCGCACAGCGCTTTTAGAGCAGGAGAGGCCGAATATCTTTACGCAGTCAGTGGCGAACATTCAGCCGGGCGAAGAGATTGTGATTACTATTCGTTACGTGCAGGCGCTTAAATATGACCGCGGCGTATATAGATATGTTTTTCCTATGGTCGTTGGCCCGCGATTCATTCCGGGCGGCCCGACGGGAAAGCAAGGCACCGGCTGGGCGCCGGATACAAATACAGTACCCGATGCCTCACGCATTACCCCGCCTGTGCTTAAACCAGGTCGAAGGAGCGGCCACGACATCAGTCTTACTGTCAAGCTGGATGCGGGCCTGTCGATTGAGGATTTGCACTCGAAATCACACGATTTGCTCGTGGTGGAGGAAGGTATAGGAAGGGCGACAGTGAATATGGAGCCGAAGGGAAGCATTCCCAATAAGGACTTCATCCTTGAATACACAGTTGCTGAGGAGAAGCCTCGCAGCGCCTATCTTACGCATTATTCCCAGCAGGGGGGGTATCTGATGCTGATGATTCAGCCGAGTTTGGAAAGCGTGACCCAGAATATCGAGCCCAAGGAAATATTCTTTGTAGTGGATTGTTCCGGCTCGATGAGCGGCTATCCCATCCAGAAGGTCAAGGAGGCGATGTATCATTGTATTCAGGGAATTAGTCCTGATGATACCTTTCAGATAATCCGTTTCTCATCAAATGCCAGTGCATTTTCGCCCAAGCCGGTTCCTGCCACTCGTCTGCATAAGGAAGAGGCGCTGGATTATATTCAGGCCCTCTATGGGTCAGGCGGCACGATGATGATTGAAGGCATTAAGGCCTGCCTTGACTATCCACGCGTAGCCGAGCGTCAGCGGATTGTCTTTTTTATGACGGACGGCTTCATTGGCAATGACGACCAGATTCTTGCTGCGGTAAAAGAAAAGGTGGGTAACGCCCGACTTTTTTCTTTCGGTGTAGGTTCTTCACCGAATCGCTCCTTGTTAGAGCGAATGGCCCAGCTTGGTCACGGCACAGCTCAATATATTCGACAGGACGAGGACGCACAGCCGGTGATAACGGCCATGCTTTCCAGGATTTCCAAACCTTATCTTACCGATGTCGAGATAGATTGGGGCGGGCTCCGTGTTACTGATGTCTATCCTGACCCCATTCCTGACCTTTATTCAGCCCAGCCGCTTATTCTCTTTGCCCGTTATGAGGTTGGGGGAGCGGCGGTTGTAACACTAAGAGGCAGGATTGATGGCCAGCCTTATGCGGAAGAGATAACGGTTTCCCTTCCGGATTGGAACCCGGATAACGGCTCGTTAGCATCCGTTTGGGCCAGAGAGAAAATCAAATACCTGATGTTGGAGCGACTTGGCGGCAGGAAGGCCAGTATTGAGGAAGATGTTACCAATCTTGCCCTGGAGTATAATTTGATGTCTCAATATACCTCTTTTGTTGCTGTTGATGAGGTTATTCCTGAAGGCAGCGACACCACACTTCCCAGGACCATTGCCATTCCTGTACCGATGCCTGAGGGAGTGAGCTTCACCGGCGTGTTCGGACCGCCAAGCATGTATCCGGGAGACTATGTTAATGGACTTTCGAGGGGCAAGGTCAAATTCGACCTTGCACTCCGCCGTCAACCGATGTTCGTGGGTACGCCGCAAAATATCCGCTTTGGCCGTAGATTTCAAAACGTATCTGGATCCATGGCTGGAACTATGCTATATGCAAAGAAATCAGAGCTATCTGCGTCTTCGGCCCTGGGTAGCACATATGCGTATTCACGCCTGGGGGAAGACAAGAAAGAAGGACTTGCCCTCTCGCTATTAGGAGATGAAGAAGAAAGCAAATATCTACAGCAAGGCTATAAAGGTTTGTCAAGTAAGGATAAAGCTCTATATAACACTCTCAACCAAATCTATTATGGACAAAAGGTTGATGAAGAGAAGGCAAATCAGACACTACAAAAACTCTTGAGCAGCAAGGATGCAAATGAGGTAGCAGTCGGATTAAACCTGTTAGCTACGCTCGCTCAGCAAAAGGTAAAAATAGAGGAAGGGTTCATTACCAAGGCGATAGAATTTACAACCAAAGGGGAGAACGAACACATCCGCTATCAGGCACTGTTGGCTGTATATACGATTAAACAACCGGTTCCTCTAAATATTCTACGCAAAACTGCCAAAGATAAGGATGCTACTGTCCGGATGCTGACCGCCCATGCGTTGGCGGATAAGAAGCTGGGAAAAGAGGCCGAGCGTCTGATTACGGCCCTTGTAACCGATAAGGACCAGAGAGTTGCTGCTTTGGCTATAAAGGCCGGGACAGAGGCGCGGAAGATTAACGGCCTTATTCCCAAGCTCTCAAATATCCTGCTTAAGGCCGATTTCGAACAGCAGTCCGTCGATGCGGCGCCGGATGACGCATATTTTGCCGTATTGGAGGCAGGCCTGGGCCTTGGCCGGCTCGCTCAAGCTGACCCGACCGTGAAAACAAAAGTCCGGAAGGTTTTCGTCCAGGCACTGGGCAAGGATTATCCTACATCTGCGGGCGAACAAAAGCTCAACCTCAAAAAGGCAATAAGTCTTATAGCTTTGAAAGCACTCACGGGATACAAGGGAGAGAATGCATATCCGGGGATTCTTAAGCTCGCTTCCGATGGTGATAAGGATGTGCAGACACTGGCTGTTTCGGTCCTGGTCGGCTATAAGAAGGCAGCTTCTTATCTTTTGCAAAATGTCCTGACCGGGGAATCATTCCTTGATAGGCCGGAATTGCTGACCACAGTAGTCCAGCATCTGCGCAACTATGAACCGGGAGATGATTTCTATGTTGCGGTGCGAAGACTATTAAAAGAGAAGAAAGTATCTGCTCGCTCGCACGCAATCCTGAGGGTCGCTCTTGCAGAAGCGCTCTTTGACCGTGGAAAAAGTAAGGACATCCAATATTTGATTTCTCTTCTCAGAAAGGACAGTGACTGGAAAGTCAGACGAGCAGTTCTTGCCCGGCTTGCGAATCTGAAAAAGGAAAAGGTGTTGGATACCGCCGTCAGCGCGCTTGAGGACCCGCATCCGGTTATCAAGCAGCTGGCTCTGGCAGAGGCAATTGCAGCTACTGCCAGGAAGGATAAGAGCGCCATTTACCTTGATAAGCTATCGCAAAATCCTACTCCGGTTATCTGTGATGAGATATTGGCAGCAGAAGGACTGAGTTCAGATTTATCACTGCGGCCTCTTAAAGAGCTGCAAGGTATCCTCACCGCCCGCGGCGCCAAACTCAATTAAATTCTGGAGCGGGTACTCTCAGCCAGGCGAGTGCGGGCGGTTGCGGAATTCCTGCAGGATATCTTGTCTTCAGGGGCTGGTTGCCCTGTTTATTCGTGGAGGGCTGCAGCATTTAGAATGAATTGAATACCTGCACGATATATCCGGCCAATGGGTGCTTCTTATTGACTCCGGCGTCCGTTGCGCTGAAAATCCGGCCCCTGGACGGAACGGAATCAATTACAAAATTCGCCTTCCTTAAGAATTCGGGTTCGGGCCTGCTAAACGTAACCATTTTGCAGCCCGGCTATTAGCAACAAATGGGCAGGGGCGGATTTGAACCGCCGACACACGGATTTTCAGTCCGTTG
>CAZWKM010000060.1:0-4887 GCA_964634165.1 uncultured Pirellulales bacterium
CTGGTCGCCAACTTTAGAGGGCTTTCTGGTAAAACTCAGTCCGCTGACCGATTGGAAGATTCTGCGGTCGCGCAGCGAGCCGTAGATGAACAGATTGGCTTTTGCGTCGTTCATATTACTAACAAAATTCGAATATCGAATTTCGAAATTCGAAACAATATCGAATCCCTCGACTTCGCTCGGGACAAGTTCCCAAGATTCAAATGACCGAAACAACAAGTTTTGAAAATTTGAACATTAGAATTTCGTATTTGTTTCGGATTTCGTATTTCGAATTTCAGATTTTAATTTAAATAGCTCTTTGAAGGCGCGAAGAATTACCCGCAAGTTTGCGCCGGTTTGTGTGCCGGCCATTCGCGGATAATGATGTACGCCTTTTTGAGTAACGGTGTATCCTCTGCGAATAGCCCGAGCGAGGATTTCAGCATCAACCAAAGCTCCGGCACTTGAGAGCTCAATATTATCAAAGATTTCCGTTTTGTATAATTTGAAGGCACAATCGATGTCGCGGATTCTCATACCGAACAGCAAGCAAACCAGTTTTGTCCAGCACCAGGCGTTGATTTTGCGTAGAGGAGAGTCCTGACGGTTCAGCCGATAGCAGCTAACAATATCATATTGTTTTATCAACGGCAACAACGGCGGCATTTCACTGATGTCGAACTGTCCGTCTGCATCGGTGTAAAAGACAAGCTCTTTTGTCGCTGCTTTAAAGCCGGACTTCAAGGCGGCCCCGTAGCCGAGATTAGCGGGATGGTGGACCACTTTTACCCTGGTGTTTCGGTCGGCAATTTCATCGGCAATCCGGCCGGTGGCGTCGGAACTGCCGTCGTCAACGATAATTACTTCAAAGTCGGCGCCCGCCTTTTCCAGGACGGCAAGCGCCTGTTCAACGGTGCGGGTTACATTATCCTGTTCATTATAGCAGGGGAAAAAAACGCTGATAGAATTCGTGGCTCGTCGCTCGTCGCTTGTGGCTCGTTTGTTACCACCTTTTCCTTTTAAGGAGCCGATTTTGTCCACTTTTGTATTCTTTCATTTTGGCATTATATTGTTTTATTTCAGCGTTATATTTTACTATTTCGCGGTTATAAAATTGCACAAGTTGAGCGTTTTTCTGCTTTTCGGCGATTTTTTTCTGACTTTCGGCGTTTTTTTTCTGCTTATTGGCGATTGCCCGCAAATAACTGCCTGCATTCAATGCGGCCACGATTCTGTGGAAATATCCGTCCTTTTTGACCCAATCATTCTTATTCTTTGTGAATTCGTCAAAATATTCTTCGCAAAAAACTTTGATGCGAGGCCTTAGCTCGGCGAATCTCGACCCAACATGTATTATTTCCTGCATTGGAGTCTGTGACGGGTTTGATTCGAAGGCTTTGATGGCGAATTCAAGTGCCTGCTTCCTTTTGGTCTTATCATTGCCAGCAAACAAGAATAAATTATGGGCAAGGGTAAGGTTTCTGGAGAAATCATCAGGGTAGAGTGTTTTGCCGTCAGATATGCCATTGAAAAGCTCCCTGCCGCGAGGGGTTTCTGCGTCGACGAAGAGTTTTTGCTTGTTATTATAGAAAACAAGGGGCCAATTGGAATTATGTTCAAGACTTTTTACGAAGTGATATGAAGCTTTCCGGGAATCAGTATAGGCCGCTGAGGGCATTAAGACGACCCAGACTTTCTCTTTTTTTAGCCGTTCATCTACCCACTGGCCGATTTTGGTGTAATCGGCAGGAGTCAATAATTTTTCTATTTTTTGTCCCGTCAGCCTGGCTCTTATCCTGGCATATCTGACGATTTGGCTTCCTATTTGGCCTCCCGAGGTAATGTCCGACCAGAGTTCATAAGTCTGGCAGTCATAAGCCGCCTGTGCTCTGCCGTCCATAAATAATTGTAATGGTGTTCGTCCTGTGTTCGGGTCAGGTTTCTGTCCCCAGGCGATGAAGCCGCCCTCGGTCCAGTAATTGAACATTTTTCCTTTTAATTTATTGTCTTTTATAAACTTCAAGGCGTAGAACGGTTTTGCATCGGAGGCGGTCATCCTCATAAAGACAGAATTTAACTTCGTATCGGTGGGCCAGGCGTCGAGATAAATACGCTTAAACTTGAGCCCCCACCATAGGCCGAAAGTTAAAACTGCGCCGGCGCCGGCAACGATAAAAAACAATTGCAGGTCGTGCGGCATCGGCGAGACGGCGAAAGGATTTTGTTCGTTGAAGCTGCGTCTTGCCGAAATTGCACAGACCATCTGGTCAATAAACATTGCTATAATCGGGCAGGCTGCGATAGCCGCTATCGGTATAAATCTGCGTGAACAGATGGCCATATAAATAGTCAAAGCGGCAATAATCATCAGGGCTATGTCAATCCGAGGCCATTGATACCCGTCAGAACTTTTTGCTTTTCGCCTGGGCAGGCGGCCAAGAAAACGAGAAGTCGATATCAAGATAACAACAGCCCAAATCAGAAGAACCAGCCAGGCAATAATATACATTATTAAAAAAGGTATTTCATCGCCGACCGGATTTCCCCATTCGAAAGCGCGGTGCCATTCGTTGACCTCTCGCCATTTCTCAGCGTGCTTGCTGACGCTGATGACGAAGGTATGAGTGAGGTTGGTTAAATGAAAAGGGTTGAATAAAATCACAGCCAGGAAAGCGACAAAGCCGGCGGCAATTGTGTGATATACCCCTTTTAGCTTTATACGGACAAGTTTGTTTTTCAAGAACATTAGCACGAGGGCCAAACCTGTCGATAAGATGAAAGCGGCAAGAAAGGCCCACCGTGAACCGCCAATATATATGTTGAGAATTTCCTGCTGCTGAGGGTGAAGATTTAAGGGCAGTGAGGGGAAAAATCTCGCAAAAAAAAGGATTAAAGAAATGATGAACGAAGCCACAATATGATAAGCATAGAATGCTTCATTCTTAACTTGTTTATAAGCCGCTGTTGCAATGCTTGCGGCGACCAACATAAACAACACCCAAAAAACCCAGTTGGTACTTGGTGGAATTGGTGAAAAAAGCGGATGCTTCAAAAACTTGTAAGCCATTGCGTAAAGCCCCACCCACGCAAGAATACAGTAGAGTGATACAGTCCATCTTTTGGGCAACATCATTAACAGATGCCACATAACGAACGGCACGAGCATTATGAATGCGTAAATATATCCGCCGTGGACATTGCACCAGAAGACAGCCAGCGGGATAATGAGCCAGATGTACAATATGTTTCGATAGGTGGTAAGAACAAGTATAAGTAAAAAAACGGCTGTCAACAAATTTGAGAAACCTGCGGGGCGGACGTCAAGGAAGGAGCGGCCTACGAACATTGCAAAGCAGGCGAAGACGGCACAGAGAGCGGGATGGGCGCCTAAAAGTCTGGCTGTATAATAAACACAAATAACGGTAAGTATATAAATGGCAAACTTCCAGTAAACGAGCGCATTGGATGTAAAACTTAAGCCGTCTTCGTAGGAAGATTCAGGTATCAGCGAGTAGAAAATGACGTGTGTGAGCCAGTTCTGATTTATCCAGCCGGTAGGATGCCAGTATTTAACCGTCTCAAGGCCCACTTTATCCGTGAGCCATTGTGCCCAGTTGGGCCAGGTTTTGACTTCTTCCGGTGTTGGGCCCGGGTCGTGTGAGTTTGCGCTGAAGGGTTCGACGGTGTCTACGCCGTGGTTTATAAAATGTCTTCCGCAGGTCATTGCGACCCAGGTATCTCCGGCGCCAACCATATGTGTAGAAGCGTGCAAGGCGAAAATGAGCATTGCGAGCCAGCCAAGAATCATTGGCCAGCCAGCCAGGGTCCTGCGTTTGCGGGGTTCTAACGGGAGTTGAGGAGCTGTTGGAGCATCCACCTGCAGAGCGGATAAGGTAGTGCGTTTTTTGTTTCTCATTGAGCGAGCCATTTTTCTAATCTATCTAATCCTGTGGTAATCTGCTCAAGCGAGCAGGCAAAACTCAGACGGACGTTGTTGTCACAGCCAAATGGCAGGCCCGGAACAAGGGCGACTCTGGCCTGTTCGAGAAGCGCTCTTGCAAAGTCCATACTGCCGTTTATTTTTACGCTGTTAATATTTCGACCATAATGGCTCGAAACATCAGGAAAACAGTAAAAAGCTCCGGTCGGTTGGGGACATCGGACTCCTTTGATGCTGTTTAATCGCTGGGCCATATATTTGCCTCGTCGCTCGAATTCTATCCTCATATTCTCTATTGCCTGGTCGGCGGGTTCGCCGAGGGCAGCAATTGCGGCATACTGGCCGAACGTTACAGGGTTTGAAGTCATATGAGATTGAAGGCGCCCCATCGCCTTTATAACTTCGAGCGGCCCCGCGGTGTATCCGATGCGCCAGCCGGTCATAGAGAAGGCCTTGCTGAAGCCGTTGAGAGTCAGGGTCCTATCGTAGGCATCTTCGCTTAGTGAAGCAAAACTGACAAATTTGGTGTCGCCGTAGATTAGTTTTTCGTAGATTTCATCTGAAAGCACGTACACCTTTGTTCCTTCAAGAACTTTCGCAATTGCTTTCAGCTCTTCAGGTGTATAAGTGAACCCGCCCGGATTATTTGGTGAGTTAATTAACAGCATAGCAGTCTTTTCGGTGACGGCCTCTTTTAGCTGCGCCGGCGTAATTTTGTAGCCGGTATTTTTATCGGTTTGAATAATTTTAGGTATGGCACCGGCAAGCTTTATTGCCTCCGGATATGTTACCCAAAATGGTGTTGGCAGGATGACCTCATCGCCGGGGTCAAGGACTGCCTGCATTGCCTCGTAAACCGAGTGTTTGCCGCCGATGTTGACGATGACCTGGTCGGGGGTGTATTCGAGACCGTTTTCCTTTTTGAGCTTGGCGGCAATGGCGGTCCTAAGCTCGACTATGCCGGC
>CAZWKM010000060.1:4987-8630 GCA_964634165.1 uncultured Pirellulales bacterium
TCGCGGCGAGTCCGTCAGGGGCGGACTTACGCTTCGCTCCAGCATCAAGCCGTCCATTGACAATTACCTGCAAAATTGTTAAACTGTTGTTATGATTCGTGTTTTTCAAATTGTGGTTTTGAGCAGCCTGGCCTTCTGCCTGACAGGCTGCGGTGCCCCTGAAGAAAACGAGCCTATATGGCAGCAACTCAAAATCGGTGATTTAGCTCCTTCTCATAGTAGCAAACGGCCGGGCAGCCAATTGTTAAAAACGATAAATTTTAACGTCTATGCTTTTGAAATACCAGCCGAAAATATTAGCGCATTGGATGACATCTGGCGGATGTTGTATCCAAAACCATTACAATACAATAATCACGATGCATTCAAAGCCAACTCATTTTTGGCCGGCCTTGGCCAGGTCCAGATGTGGAATATAATCAGAGATTTGTTGCTTGCCGCCGACGGTAAAGGGACAGATAGGATTTCGCTGTTGCTGCCCGACGGTCAGGCCAATGACCTCCCTATTGCAAGATTGGACAAGGAACAAACCATCTCTTACATCTCGGCCAGTGGCTCAATGGAAGGAGTGACCGTTGGGCCTGGGATGGTTGCGCTGCGGCTAAAAGCTGAAAAAATCCCCGGCTCGAGAGGCGTGTGCCAAGTGAGTATCCTGCCGGTATTTTCACCGTCGATAAGAAGTTCAATCCCAGAATTAGTGTATCGTGCGAAAGCCGGCGAATTCCTTTTTATGTCGGTCGGCTTCGGATTGAAAATGAGCCCGGGCGAGCTTGTTGTTCTGGGGCCGGAAAAATACATCGACCACCAAATAACCTTGGGCAGCTTATTCTTCAGCAGACCCGAAGGCAGGATGTTCTTCAGCAGAACCGAACGTAAACCGCCCGAACGTAAACCGGCTGTCAGAATATTTTTATTGCTTTGTACCAGTATAAACGATTGAGCCGCTGTATGTTCAATGCGACAGTAACACTAACTCGATGCACGAATTACAGCCGGCCCAAAATTGCCGAGGCGATAAAAAGACAGTTCGAGCTGCTCGGCGGACTGGAAAAATTTATAAGTCGCGGCGATAGCGTTCTGCTCAAGCCGAATCTCATCGCCCCGAGGTCCCGCCGTTATGCCGCCCAGACCGACCTGGCGGTAATCGTCGAGACCGCCCGGCTGTTAAAAGATTTCGGTGCAAGGCCTTTCGTCGGCGATTCACCGGCGTGGGGCAAAGTGTTCGGATGTGTGAAGGCGCTAAAGTTGGAAGAGCCCTTGAAGAAATTATCCGTGCCGGTAAAACAGCTCGATAAGCCGAAATGGTGTCGAGTTGGAAGACGCAATACCAAAGTCGGCATAAGTTCGGTTGCACTCGACGCCGATGTCATTATAAACTTAGCCAAGTTCAAAACACATCAGCAGTTGGTTGCGACATTTGCGGTCAAAAATATGTTTGGCTGTGTCGCCGGCAAGCGAAAGGCCATCTGGCACTTTAGAAAAGGTGGAAAAGCCGACGATTTTTGCGAGTTTCTCATCGATATATTCGAATTTCTGAATCCTGCCTTTACGATAATCGACGCCGTCATCGCGATGGATGGCCCAGGCCCAATTAAGGGAAGAGCCAGACCATTAGGCTGGCTAATCGGCGGAACTGAGCCAATCGCCTGTGAGACCATCTGCTGTAAACTGGTCGATATCAAGCCGGAAGAGCTGCCGATTATCAAAACAGCAAGGCAAATGGGTTTCGGCTGCCCGGACCCGGACAGAATAGAAATCGCCGGTGACGATTTTTCAGAAAATATATATACGGATTTTGAACTGGGCAAACCTACACCACTCAGGTTTTCACTCCTGCACGTTTGCAAAAGCATCTGCAAACAAATCATATTGCTTGCCAAATCCTTAAAAAGAAGATAGTATAGTACAGTTGTTAAGAAGGAGAATATAGCGATGAAGTATTATCTGCTTTTTCAGGTCTCATCACTGGTTCTGGCCCTGTCAGTCCCCGGCCTGGATATACAGGCCGACGAGCCCAACGAACCCAATTTAACATTGACCATTCACTGCCCCAAAGATGAAATAAAGCAGGGAGACGAGATTCCAATAGTGTTCGCAATTATCAATAAGGGCAAGTCCTCATATTCTTATGATATCTGTGATTATGATCGTGGGATAGGTGTATGCGCACAACGATATCAGTTGGTCGCAAAACGCCAAGACGGAACAATCGTTCCGGATCCGCGAGGAGAGTTTAGGCCATATTTTGGAGGTGAATATAGTAGATATAGTGGACTTCCACGGGGGCAAATTGAGCCCGATGAGTCATTCAGGAAAATAATAGCTTTGAATCAATGGGCGCTTGTAAATGAGCCGGGGCGGTACACCATAACGGGCACTTACTATGTGGAAGGTAAGCATCCAAGCGCAGAACAAATAGTAATAAATTCTGACTCCACTGAAATCATTGTTAAACCGCGAACCAATAAGGCAATGGGCGATTATATCAGGGAACTCTCAGACAAATTGCAGGCACTCAAAAAGCCCCTGTCAAAAGAAGGAATGCAAGAGAGCAAAGATATTCTCAAGAGACTGGCATATACGTGTGACCCAAGGATTGTGCCGACATTGATTGACTGGCTGTATGAAGCATACTGGAGCTTCTGGGCACAAGAAGCTTTTGTCCATTATTTGCCGCGTGATCCAAAAATCAAAAACGCAGTCCTTGAGGCAGCAAAAAAACGGGGATCAGTCCGCAATATTCTGTATGTGCTGCGACAGCTTGGTTGCACCCAAGAAGAATTCAAGAAAATCATCAATTTAACATTAACCATTCATTGTCCTGAAAATGACATCAAACAAGGCGACGAGATTCCCATCGTGTTCACAATTACCAATAAGGGGAAATCTCCATATTCTTATGACGACCGCAATGGTGATCGCAGCGGGCGTATGCCTGAATATGAACTGGTGGCAAAACGTGAGGACGGGACAACTGTTCTCGATCCGCGGAAGAGAGACCTGTGCACGTGTAGAATCGGGGGTGGACCAAGTCGCCCAGAGCGCACCGAACCCGGCGAATCGTTCAGCAAGACGATAGCTTTGAATCTATGGGCTCTTATAAATGAGCCGGGAGGCTACACGGTAACCGGCACTTATTATCCCTCGATGCATGAACCCGCTATGGAGCAGATGCGTGCAGATTCTGAACCTATTGGAATTACCGTTAAACCTCGAACCGACAAAGAGATGGCTGATTATATCAGAGAACTCTCGAATGAGCTGCAAAAAAGCAGAATCCCTAAGAACGGATGGACCTATGATTCCCTAAGTGAAATGCGACGGGCGAGAGAAGAAGCCGTCAAGAGATTGATGTACACCTGCGACCGGAGGATTGTGCCGACACTGATTGATTTGATGTACGAAAACCATCATAAAAATGATGCATTTTGGGCAAAAGAAGGTTTTGTCTGCTATTTGCCGCGGGAGCCCAAAATCAAAGAGGCAGTTCTTGAAGCAGCGAAAAAACGCGGATTAGCACGCTGTATGCAAACTGTGTTGGAGGCATTTGGCTGCAGTGAGGAGAAGTTCAAAGAAATTATTGGGATATCTCTGGCGTCGGATAATCTTGACATTTTAGGCGAAGGTGTTGGGGCAGCGCAAG
>CAZWKM010000061.1:0-2818 GCA_964634165.1 uncultured Pirellulales bacterium
CTTCTCCCTGCTCGACCGCAAAGTCCTTACTGTGCCAATAACCCAACACATACCTGGAGACCTGCACCGTAACAATCTTGGCGGCCTCGTTTTGTATATCACGCGCGAAAAAGTACAACCTCCCCGGAACCTCCACCGCCTCAGTTATGTCAGAAAACTCACTCCACAAAACAACTTTGTTCTTAAACCCTTTATATCCCTCGCTGAACTGATTTGTCCCGGCTATCGGATTAAAAACGCCTAACCGAATTCTGTATCGGTAGCGCTTCTCCGGCTCAACGGTATCATCGTGCGCCCAGAACACCAACGGCTCCCGCATCTTCTCCAAAAGCGTTCTCCTGGTAAGTAAAATCTTGTAAAATTCATTATAAACGTCATTCATCGATGGCCCTCTTCGAATGGCTCTGTCACCTTGCATTCCCGGAAGATAGTTTTCATACGCACCCAAACCCGGGTCCGTTCTCCTTCTCAAACGTTCGGCCGAACGACGGCCTGTGCCTGTGCCATCGTCGGTCGAACGTCTTCCACTGCTCCCGGAGCGGGCGGTTCTTCTCCGTGTTGTGTCTGTGCCCCCATAAAGACCACCCGTCCCCGCTAATCCTTCGGATATTCCTCTACCAGATCTTCCCCCCGTACCGAACCCTGACCCTGCACCAGGTCTTCTGGTACGCCGCAAGTCCGACCTTTCATCACGTTCCCTCTCACGCTCCTCTTCTTCTTCTTCTTTAGCTCTACGCTTCTCTTCCATCTCTCTCTCTCTCATATGCTGCTGAAACTTCTTATGCACCGAGGGAGGAAACCACTCTTCTCTTGCAGATGCAATGCTGTAAGCCCTCGGCTGCAACAGGTCCATTCTCACTACCCTATCATCAAATTGAAGCAGACGCACCTTCATCCCGCCCGGCGGCAGCTTCGCAACATCTTCTATAACTTCAAACATTTTCTTGCGATGGTCAATCCTGGTTCGAGGCACGATTTCCCAATCACTCCAACTGCCATCGGCCAGCGCCTCTTGTCTTTGCAACTGCACAGCCGCAAAAACCGGATTCGCAAGGCACGGGTCACGCCATTGCTCCTCCTGGACATCGCTGCCGGCAAAATCGTCATACCACCTCTCATACAATCCCTTAACATCGAACTTCGCTTCCACAGTTACAAAATCAATATCATTCACCTCTCTCACGGCCTTGTCATAAACAACTTCCTCGTTAATCTCCACGGTAGGGACATGAGCCACCGTCCTGATGTACCCCATTGTCACTTCGTTGACTTCACCAATCTCCGGAATAACATATTTTCCTCTGTTAATGTCCATTGAACTATGAATAGGCAGCGGCCAGGGAACGCTAACATCAACCTTACTTATGGCCGAGTCGAGCCGAGCAACAAAAATGTCTTTTTTCCGCTCATATGATTTTGGCGTGGGCTTGCTGCTCAGCTTCTCCTCCAAATCCGCAGCCTCCTTGCTTGTTGATATGCGCTCATCGATAACACTTGGGCTAAACTTGCCGCCTTTGTATTCGACATAATTGGGACTGAAAAGAACACGGGTAAGAAAAAGCCAGATGCACACAAGCCCAACAACGGCCAAAACTATCTTTTCAATATGTTCTTCGAAAAAGTTATTGCCTTTTTTACTCATTTTTCACCCCGTTAGAAATTTTCCCTTTTCAAATCCCTATCGTCGGCCCACTATTCACAATCCGCTGCCCGTTGTCTCCGATTCTTCTTTTTTGACCGACTCTGGCTCAATTTCATCGTAGCCCTTTTTGTTAAAGATATATTCACAAATTAATTCCAATTCCACCACGGCATCTTCACCGTAACGGTAGAGATTATGAATTCCTCTGTTCTCATAGCCGTAGGCACCACTGCCTCCTCCGTATGCGGGGATGCCACGAGCTCCTTCATATTCTCCGCCTCCCCGGGCAACCAGCCCAATCTCACTTTCTAAAATCGTTATCTGATTATGCTTGAAGATTTGCTCTTGGCCCTTGCCGTCCCATCCCCTGAATTTATGCTGCTTGGCGCTGCAAAGCTGCTGCATAAACGGCAGAACCGACTTGGCGCTAACCACGACAGCAACATTAAAATGCATAACATCAATATCATCATTGCACATCCGCCCCGTCCATGGGTCTGTAAGCCCTTCTCTAATCGAACGAACATAACTGGGCTTAGCACTTGTAACTGCTCCTCTGCCTGTGTAGCGGCTGACAGGACGCCCCGAAACAGATGGCATGCCGGCACCCATTGCAAACTCGCTGATAGGGGTGAACCATACCCCCAGAAGCCGTTTGGCCGGCGATGTAAAAACGCTATTCGAGCCGGAATTCATAGCGTCTATCGTATCGATAACATCTTCGATAATCCAATAAGCTAACTGGTAATACCAGCAATCCTTAACTGCCTCTTCCATCCCGGGATGTTCATATTTTCCCCAGAATTCGTATCCGCCCAAATCAGATGGATTGGCATAGATAAAAGCAGATTCCGCTCTCGCTCGGCAAAGGGCTTCTATTATCTCAGTCCTGGCTCCGCCTAACCTTCCATACTGCCCTCCATACTGCCCTTCATACGGCCTTTCCAACGGCCCTATCGTAACCTCACCCCAACGAGAAGGAGAACGCGAGCCTAATGAGCTCTGCAAACTTTTCTCCAGCTCGGCCTGGGTGGGACACCCACCGGTATTTATACGAGCCATCAGCTTATCTATCGCACCGCGAAACTGCTGGCCGAACTCCTGGTAAAGAGACATAGAATCATCTTTCGGGGCGGGAAATATCTCATAGCTTAATAACTCCCTTTGAGTGCTTTG
>CAZWKM010000061.1:2918-8606 GCA_964634165.1 uncultured Pirellulales bacterium
GCTCACCAACCTGTTTTGCCCTTTGACTCTTCTATCCCGGCACGCCGGCATTTCTCCTTTTAATCACCTTAATCTACTTATCTTTCCACGCCCCGAGGCAGCGGAGGCACCGGAGGCGGCGTACGCCGCCGAGACGGCGTAGACGAGCGAGGCAGCATAAAACGAGACGCCCGAGGCCTCTCAGGTGCATCTTTCCAGATAAATTTAGCATTCAGTACGAACCAATAGTCATTATCTTTATAAACAACGTTGCCTGCCCTGTCGGTCTTCGGTTTTCCGTCCTCGTCGAGCTCAGCAACCTTACTGACAACCTCCTTTGTCATAGGGTCGCACAAAACGAAAGTCTCCCGAGACCTGGTCTCTCTTTTTCCCTTAGAACCGCCCACTCTTTCCAACGCTTGTAAAATCCTTCCAACAACTGTATTTTGTTGCGTTGTAGTACCCCAACTCACTGCACCTTTGTCCAACTTGAAATGCTCGACCTCTCCTCTCTTGTACAGCCTAAACGGACTATTCACATCACCAAACGGACTATTCACATCACCAAGGTGCTCCAGTCGAGTAACAAATCCCCATTTATCCGATTCATCTTCCACTCCCGCAGGGTCCATCAGTTTAAGTATGTATTCATAGGGACTGTACCCGGCTATGGTTACCACAAACCCAGACTTTTCTTTAACCTCTTCCTCCGCAGCGCCCCTTATTATGCCCATTGCTCTAAGCTGCTCCTCAGTATATCCTTCAAACATCGCAGCATATTGTTCTGCCATAGATTCATCAGAATATCTGCTATATTCCCCATAGGCCCCGGCTCCTCTACCCCTTCCCCCCATCATGGAATCTACGTCACCAAACTGCGCAGTGTTAACATCCTCTACAAAGTAAACTGACATACTCGTTACAAATATCTGCTCTCGCTCCTTGCGGGGAATCTCCAAGACAGCTTCTACATCACCAGCAACAAAATCCTTATAGAGCTTCTTCTGTCTGGCATCTTTGGTGTTTTCCTCGTTCGGCAAGGCTGAAAGTATCGTTTGATGCAATAGCGGAATCACGTCACGATACTTAAAAGGTTCGAATTCCTTTTGTATTATCGCTTCGTAACCGGAACCTTTAGTTTCTTCAGCTTTAAGCTTGCTGTTGGCCTGCCCGGCATCTTCAATACGCCTGCTGTTTTCCTGCCGGACGTCTTCTTTAGCGTTGTAATTGGCTTTGTCCAAAAATGTTCTTGCAAAGGACAGAACCGAAACCAGCAGCACCAAACACGCTGCAGCAGTAAAGTATCTGGCCTTACCTGCCCAGGCCATCGACCGCGCAATAGTACGCGGCAGTAGATTGCTCTCTATCCGGGCCAGGCCCAGACCCTGCAAAGCAAGACCATAAACAACACCAAAGTCGCAGACACTCTCGTGAAATTTCGCCGCCGAGACATCTGAGCTTATCGCAAGTCTCTTAAACGAATCCGGCCTTTCAATAGGTATCTGAACGCTCTGCTGCAGGTACTTCAGCAGGCCGCGCAATTTCGTTCCCCCGCCCAGAGCAATAATCTTCGACAATTTAGTGTTGGGGTTCGAGCTGTTGTAAAAGCCCAGTGACCGCTGGACTTCAGAGGCCAAATCTGTAAAAACCGGCTTCATCGCCTGGAATATCTGCCGGGCATATTTGCTCATTGGAGCCGTGCGTTTTAGTTTTTCAGCTTTTTCAAAATTAAGCTTAAACGTATCTGCTACTGCCCTCGTAAAGGCATTACCTCCTATAAGGATACATCTTTGCCAAACTGTCGACCCAGTGCAGACAACCAAATCCGTATTTTCCGCACCTATGTTAAGAACAACTATGGCTTGCCCCTGCTTATTGCCGGCAGGGGTAACCAGGTCAGGACGGTCATACAACACGTAGTTATATAGAGCCATCGGTGCCATTTGAACGTAGCCAACCTGCATATTTTCTCTGCCAAAATGCTCTAATGCCGAGCTGACCACTTCATTTTTAATCGCAAAAATACCCACCCTGGTTTCAGGGCTGTCAGTCTCTGTCATCAACTGCCAGTCCCACTGCACATCGTTAATATCAAAAGGAATCTGCTGAACTGCCTCGAACCTGACGATTTCAGGAATGCGCTTCGGCTCGACAGGCGGCAGGTTCACAAACCGTGCAAAACTGTTCTGGCTCGGCACCGAAACAACTATATCATCTTTGCCCAAATCGTTCTGACTTACAAACCTGCGCAAACTCAATGCAATCAGCTCGTCCCTTTCCGCAGTCCCTACTCCACTACCGGTAAGAATTTTGCCGTGCTGGATATTATCGAAGCCGATTACTTCAACAACGCCGCTCTCGGCGCTTAAGTGCAACGCTTTCAGAGAATTATTACCTATATCTATTGCCCAAACCGCCCCGAATTTTGCCGCCATAACAAACCTCCCATCTCATATTGCATTATATATTTTACATACTTTCCTTTACCGATTCTACGAATTTCTGCCTTCTAACCTTAAGAGCAGATTAGAGTTCTTATTAAGGCTGATTGACTTCTTCTGTTCTCTTCTGGGCCTCTGCATCTTTTTCCGCTTTTAGTCCTTCTGCCTGCTTACGCAAAGATTCTTGAGATTTCAATATCCTTTCCCAACGGTCAAGATAATGGCTTGGCCCAAGATTCTTATAGTCGGGCCCATAAAAACGTGACCGCACTTTTTCTTTTTCAAGAAGTATTTTTGCGAGCTTTCCACTTTTGCCTGTCGGTCCTATGAAGGTTTTATCCTGTATTTCAAAGTATACTTCCCTGACGGTCAGTTCTTCAGGAAAACCATTATAGAAAATCAGACTGAGCTTATCTTTGCTCTTTATATTTGGGTTAGGTTCTTTTTTTTCTGGGCTTGTAAGCAGTAAAATAATATTCCGCATATCATTTGCATCAGTTTGACTGAAGCATTTATAGGGCATCCAAACAGGGTCCACCCGTAGCAACTGCTTGTACCAGACAATACATACCGGCACTAAATCTCTAATGCCTTTTTCCTCTTGTCCAGTCCAAGTGTAATCAAACTTTTTTGGTTCCTCTTTACAAGAGGCCATTAAAACCAATGGCATTAAAAGGCTAATCAATAATCGTTTCATTTTCAAGCTCCCCAATTATGGGTCCAATTTCATTTGAGTAATCAAACCATTGCCATACACGACAATGTTATCATCTGTACCAGGGTCGCCAATATCAGGTACGCTATTTAGGCCCCAAAAAGTTTCTGCTATTCCTCCGCCTCCATATATATAAGTATAGTAGAGAGCGTCATAGATGCTGTCTCCATAGCCCATTCTCTCCCAAAACAACTTGACACCATCGGTAGAAAACAGAAGCGGGTCAAATATGCCGCCAGGAGTAGTTGTTAGTACCTTAATTGTCCAACCGATGTAAATCTGGTCGAGACTGCCTTGACCCTGTAGTGAGAATACCCCATAGGCATAAGCCATATCAATATACTTAGCGCTCAGGCAACCATCAACAAAGACTATCTTTTTGTTCCATGAAGCATGCATACCAAGTGACCATAAATAAAATCCACACGTATCCCAGTCAAAATCCATAATAAACTGGTTATTGGGTCCCGCCATAGTGCTTCAGCAATTCAATAACGGCCTCATACTCTCCTTGTTCTGTTACATCCGCGTGCTGGCCTCGTAATGCCCATTGTATAACGGTCTCACCTTCGGCATCCTTAGCATTAACATCAGCACCTTTTGCCAACAGAAATTCGACCATTTCCCTGTTGCCTTCAAATGCTGCATTATGCAGCGGGCTTTCACCATCATCGTTTCTTGCATTGACGTCAGCACCGTTTGCTAATAGTAATTCAGCAACCGATTTATTGGCTACCAAGTGAAGTGGGGTGTCACCTGTGCCATCTTTGCTATTTACGTCAGCATCTTTGGCCAAAAGCAGTTCAGTAACTACTGGCCACCACATTGAAGCACAGTGCAGTGGTGTCCAGCCCACACCGTTTTTTGCATGAATATCTGCCCCGTTAGCTAAAAGCAGTTTCACCACCTCAGTATAACCTCCTACAACTGCAAGATGCAGCGGTGTCTCACTCGCATCATTCTTAGCATTTACATCTGCTCCTTTAGCCAATAGTAGACTGACAATCCCCTTAAAACCCTGCATCGCCGCCGAATGGAGCGGGGTAGTGCCATTATTGCTCGTACTGACATTTACGTCTGCACCTCTGGCTAAAAATAGAGCAGCTATTTCAGTATCCCCTTTTATCAACGCACAGTGTAGCGGCGTATAGTTGTCATCATTTTTGGCATTTATGTCAGCCCCTTTTGCTATTAAGAGTTCAACAAGCTCCTTATGACCTTGCCGTGCTGCAATATGCAGAGGCTGGTTGCCCCATTTATGCTCCTCGGGGTTTAGAACTGAATCTTGTTGCCAAGAAGTTTTAACTGCCCGATTAGAGATCTGTTTGAAGTGTTCACAACAGCCAGACATAAAGCAAGAAAGGGTCAATAAAACAAATAGCATTATTAACTTAAATTTACCGTGCATCCTAATATTTCCTTATTGCTGGAGTCTTATATTGTAAATGTTGGGAAAACCCTTGAATCTGTAGTTGTAGTGAGGTCCGTCTTTAAGCATTACCCCGGGAGTATTCCAAATGCAATAGCCTATAGCCTCATATATAGTGTCATTTAGTCCAAGCCTGTACCAAAAATTGCTGGACCAGTCATTATAATAGGTCAGGATGCGCTTGGCATACGCTAAGTCATACCAGCCCTTGTAAATCTGGTCTGAAGATTGTATTCCCAAGGCATAAGATATATCACTTGGTGAAATATCTGTAATCACTTCGGTAGGGTCTCCTTCGTATGAAGGACCTTCTACAAGCTGTACAATCCCTCCGCTAACCGTAAGCTTCAACCTTCCAGAATAGCAAGTGTCAAAAAACACAATTTTGAGCCTGCCCGGAGGAATGCCTATGGCCAAGATGCTCTTGGCCTTCTTTTCCCATTTTCCCATATTTTCACACCAAGAGGGCACATTGTTAGGATCAAAATCCGAAACCTTAGCGGAAACCACACGACCATCAGAAAGCCCAATGACGGTCCTTAATTTATCATTATCCTTAAACTTGTAGTTCCCATGACCTACAAAATACAGGTGTTTGACAGGAAGCTGTGTCAAACAGAAAGCCATATTTTCATAGTTGGCATTTTTTCTGTAAAGAACGATGTACTGTATTCCTTTTTGGTCAAAAGCCTCAATGGATTTCTTAATGCACTTTTCAAACTTAGCTTTGGTAACTTTTCTATCTGGACAAACAATTAAAGCCTTCGCATTTGGGTTAGCATCGCCAGGCTTAAATTTTTTGCTGAGTTTTTTCTCCCACGACTTAGAACCGGTCTCTTGAACAACGACGTCATAGAATCCATTACTATCAAAGATTTCCGCAGGGATCGTGACATTGATGTTGCCACTATAGGTATCCGACCAAACAATATTCTCGTCCATATCCAATACCTTAACTATCAGGTCATATTCACCGGAGTACATGGCACCGATGTGATAATCATAGCCTGGGTCAAAATCATCACTCCCGGTCATATAGGAAAGTTCGTTGTTGAAAGTTACAATAAGAGGTTCAGATACTGTAATAATGTTGTTGGGGTCAAGCGTAACAATCTTAATAGAAT
>CAZWKM010000062.1:0-8530 GCA_964634165.1 uncultured Pirellulales bacterium
GTAGAGAACCCACGACAGTGCCGTGGGCTAACAGGTACGGAAAACCCTGGCGAAGCCAGGGTTTGTTTTTTAATTGACCCCCAAATAAATTTGGGGGCTAAATAAAACAACGGGAAGGCCGGGCACACAAAAAACGTTCGTATATATAGCGTTGACTGCTGAAAAAAGGCGGTCAAACCCGGAAAATACCCAACTTCCGCTATCATTATACGTAAATCCCGTTAGAATTTAGTATAATACGGTTTTTCAATTGTAAGCATTTTTATTTCTAACGGGATAAAGAAAGGCGGCCAATTGCCCGAAATACTCGTTAACGGACGTTTTTTGCGGTTTTGCCCCATTCTGGGCGGAAGCGAAGAATCTGGCCGATGAAGAGGAGATTCTTCACTTCGCTGCGCTCCGTTCAGAATGACAGGGGTCCGGCGGTTTACTGGAGAGTACAAATGCTCAAGAGCAAGTCTGCTTTAGTTTTTTCGATACTTCTCTGCTGTTCTTTGTGGGCGTGGGCCCAGGGTCCTGCGGACCCAGACCCCGTTAGAAGTAAGTCGGCAGGGGCGACTGCCGCAACCCCTGCTGATGCAGGGGCAAGGGGGCTGTTTTCAGCGTCCGCCGGCGAAAGATTTTATGAAATAGCATACGAACTGGCCAGCTCCCCTGATATTGGCGGTGCCGAGGCCGAACAGGCGATTATATTCTTAACCGCCACGATGAATCTGGACGGCGGAGCTAACTATGTTCACCCCGTAATGCTTAAGCTTGCCTGCCAATATTCAGAGCGAGACTATTCGCAGCTCGTCCATCACTGCCTTGCGAACTACGTAGATGGCAAAGCCGACCTTGAGCCGGTTCGAGTGGCCATTCGGTATCTGCTTGAGCAGCTGGACTCCCGTGAGCAGCGAGAGGCGCTCCTTGGAGAGATGTCAAAGAATCTGGGCGGTAAAAGCGCTGTTCTGGATTCTGACCTGGCTACCGAGTTCGGCCTGTTGATGGCTGAAAAGACCGACGACCCGAATGCTGTAAATGCTTTCTGGTTTGCGTATAACAAAAATAAATACAATAAGCCGGCGTTTGCAAAGCTGGCTGAACTTGTAGGCGACCAGCTTACCCCGGCAATGTATCTTGAGCATATAAGATTAATATCAGGCGAAAATCCACTGGATATCGAAACTGCTATGACCTTTGCAGAATACGCTAAACAGCTACAACTTTACGAGACGGCTGCGGACGCATACGAATACTGTGCTGATTTGTTCAGGTTTCTGTATCCGTCGCAAGCTCTGCCGGCTTCACTATATCTGCCCTGGGCGATTAGCAGCTATAATACTCAACGAAATCAGCACAGATGTCTGAAAATTGCCGAGCAGTTACGCCAGGGCGGGCGATTTAACATACTTCTGGAAGCTATTGCCGGCAGAGCAGCGGCGAAAATCGGAGACCAACAGCAGTCATCTCAGATACTAAAGGCCGCCGAAGAGAAAGCACTTGAGCTCGCAGACTATGAACTACGAGCTACGAACTACGAACAATTGGCCTGGTTCTATTGTTTTGCCCTGCCGGATGCAAACAAATCGCTTCACTGGGCCAACAAGGCTTATTCAACTGAACCCAACTCGCCGACCGCAGCGGCTGTCCTGGCTTATTCACTCGTGATGAATCAGCAGACCGAATGGGCCAGGACGCTTATCGACAGTTATGAGCATAATCAAATCGCTGATTTAGCGCTGGCCCAGATTCAACTTGCGCAAGGACAAAAAGATTCGGCAATTGAGACGCTGAGGTCTGCAATCGCCAGAGACCCCGGCGCATTGGAGGCGGAACGGGCTAAAGAGATTCTGGCCCAGCAGGGCGCGGAGTATATCCCGCCGATTGACCCCGATATCATCCTGAATGCGCTAAAAGATAGCTTCGGAGAAGCAGTCGTTCCGACATTCGTTAGCCCTGAGAAAATAATTTCAGTGCAGCTAAACGTTCGCGGCAGTAAGTTTTCCTACGGCAGCGAATTCGGCGGCGCTGTTGCAATAACAAATAATTCCTCTGAGCCCCTCATAATTAGTGACGACGGCTTGTTTGCCGGCAACGTAAGAATTGATGCCGGTATTAGCGGCGACCTTACTAAAAAGATACCGAACCTGATGTCCGTCAAGATTAGGCCTGCTCTGCCTGTCGAGCCGGGCCGGAGTATCCTCGTTCCGCTGCGTCTGCTTACGGGCGAACTTAAGCGGACACTGTTTACCTATCCACAGGCATCTCTGGATATAAAATTTACGGCTTATCTCGACCCTGTAATCACCGACGAGGGCAGGATAGCTAACAGGCTCGGAGATATAAAGCCGGCCACGGTGTTCGTGAAGCGCCTGGGCGTCGAGCTTACCGGTAAGTATCTGCGAAACCGGTTTAGCTCGCTCTCAACGGGACGGCAGGGCCAAAAAATCAAAACCGCACAGCTCTTCATTGGCCTTTTGGCCGAGCAGCATGCGATGGCCAATCGGGAGCCGCTTTATAAATTCACGTATGCTGACTGGATGCCGGATATGTTGAAATCCGCATTGGTACATAACCTTGACGACAGTGATTGGGTTGTTAAGGTCCATACTATGGCCGGGATGCTTTCTCTGCCGCTGGATTACGAGCTGACAAATGCCGTGGCCAAAAATTTGAACGATACCCACTGGCCGGCCCGTATGATGGCTGTTTATCTGCTGGCTAAAAACCAGAACAGCAATTTCGCCAGGGTCCTGGACTGGACAGCCAGATATGACTCAAGCAAGCTTGTTCGCGATATGGCACTCGCATTAGGTGCGACGGTGCCCGAGGTTCAGAAACCAGCAGACCAGCCGACACAGGACAATTCGAAGCAACAATCCCCGGCTGCAAAAAGCAAATAAACCCGCTGGATGGACCTGCAAAGGCTTCCATTTCAAAGTGTACGTGCGCATATAAGAAGACCGCAGCGGATTATACCTCACAATTTTCAATTTTGCAAAAGTCCAGTAAGTAACTAACTTCATCAAAAATGAGACATTAGGCTAAAAATGTACTATAATCCACAAAAAACCCGCAAAAGCAATAGAAAATCGTGCAAATTTTTTTTTGGAATTTTGAAATTTTTTGCTTGCAAAGCCCAGAAGCTTTGGGATAATTAAAATACGTTTTATTTTTAGGAGAATTTAGTAATGGAGCTAACACCCACACGCCCGATAGCAAGTCGTATTCGAGCAAATCTTGTTGCTTCAAAAACAACCGGAAAAAGCAAAATCTATGCGCTTACTTTCGCATTAATGGGAGGTCAGAGTAATGGTTAAAAAAATTCTTTTCATATCGTTGGCCCTGTTTGGTCTGCTGTTTTCTACTATGCCGCCGGCGTGTTTTGCAGATGCAGCGGCCCAGCTTCAGCAGGCAGAAACGTATAAGCAGAATGAACAGTACGAGCAGGCGGAGGCGATTTACAGGGGCATCGTGACCGATTACCCCGGCACGGATGAAGCCTTCCAAGCCCAAAAGAGTCTGGCACTTCTTTACATTAAAACGGCCAGGTACCCTGCAGCCCGGCAAGAAGTGGATGTACTGCTCACAAACTTCGCCTACCATCCGGAGTTGCCTGGTGAGGTTTACAAACTCGCCGAACAGTACTGGCGCAAAAAAAGATACGAAGACGCCAAGTCGCTTTATGAATATATCGCGGAAAACCACTCCGACAGTGATTTAGCTATAAAGGCGCGAAGGTCGGTGGTAGTGGCGGATATTCTGTTGGGCAATGACGCAGCGGCACAGGCGGGCGTTGATGCGTTAATCAGAGATTTTGCAGAAGACCCTGAGTTGGCCGGGATGCTATGGAAACTTGGCAATATCAGCTGCGAAGGCGGAAAATACGACAGGGCCGCCGAGCTCTATCAATACGTTATCGACAACTGGCCCAAGACCGAGCATGAAATGCGGGCAAAAACGGGCATAGCAAAGTTAAATATCTCCCTTGGAAATGACGCCGCGGTTGAGGCAACTATTGATAGCTTAATTGCCGATTTTAATGACCATCCGACTTTATCTCATGCGTTATTTTCCATTGCAGAGAAGTATTTCTATAAGGGAAATTATAGGCAGGCTATCGACCTATGGCAGCTCGTACGGACAGATTATCCTGATTGTCCGCTTAATCACGAAATCCCATATCTTCTTGCCACCTGCTATGAACGACTGGAAGAGTACCCGACAGCCATTGAATACTATATAGAAGTGGTAGAGCAGTACCCTGACAGCCGATATGCTTACCGGGCACCCTACAGACTAGGTGTCCTTTACAGGCGGCAAAAACATTATGATAAAGCACTTTACTGGTTTCAGAAGCAGCGCGAACTGTATTCCGACAAACTACACGGCGAAAGAGCACTTCACTGCCAGGGAGCGATTTATCTATGTAACTTGGAAGATTACCAAGCAGCTGCAGAAATTTGCCAAAAGCTCTTAGAAGAATATCCTGAAAGGCAGTACACTACAATAACAAAGTACAACTTGGCTGTATGTTACGATATATTGGCTCCAAGTGCAGAAACGAGAAAAATGCTACAAGAGGCTCGTGATAAGCTTTATTCGGATGTGATTACAATAAAGCCCATAGAAAAGCCCAGTAAATCACAGGAAGGAGGATAATATTGATGCAGACTGTATGTAACAAAGTAGCGTGTATTAACGAGCGAGGAAATATTACCGTGGCCGTGGTAGTGGTGTTGCTATTTAGCTCAGTTTTGTCAAGGCCCCTGTTAGCGTGCAATGTCACGAAGGTTGATTTGCATGTAGGCAGCACGCCAACTATAGCTTGTGAAGATGACTTAACAACGGCATACGTGGGTAACCCTTTTTATACTTGTGTCGAATGGGCAGCAGACCTTCCAGATGACGACCCCTTCGAGTACTTCTATGAGGAGGATATTGGTGAGGAGGAGTGGCAGTCCAAAACTGAGGTGTACGAATTTCCGAGTACATTACGTCACGTTCACATCACCCATGTAAGCTGGTGGGAGAGTGGGCAACATACATTACGGATAAAGATAAGAAGAAAAGATGGTGTAGATTCATGGCATCCAAGCAATCCCTGCACCGTTTACATTGGGAAGGTGACCGGAGTATCTGGTAAGAACGCAGCCTGCACGTATGAATGGCCTACATTCAGGGTTACAACAGATCCGGCAGGATATTACAGCGGAGTTGTCTGGAAAGTGGACGGTGTCCAGAGGCAAGTTGGGCATGAGACCTTCATGTATTCTTGGATTTATACGGGAACAAAAACCGTCACAGCCTGTTTGGGCGATAGCTGCGCGAGTAAGGAAATTGAAATTATTACTGGTTTAACGGTTGTACCGCAGGACGCGTATGTAGGCCTCGGAGATAGTAAAATATTTGAGGCCTGGGTATGCGACGACGAAAGTAGTGCCGTTAAAAAGACCTCAGCTCAGGGGGTGGAATGGAGTGCCACGAGAGGTGGTTTTACCGGCGACACTTACACACCATCAAGCGTGAGCCCATCCAAAAGGTATGATTCGGTAACAGCAGAGTATGATGAGGATGAAGACAGTGCTGTTGTTACGAACTTCGAATGCGATGTAACCTCTGCGGATGTTACGGCGGATCAGATTACAGTAAATCTTGCCCCATCTGGATTATCTGGGTCTTTCAAATTAGAGTTGATTAATCCTGACACCGATGTAATACGAGAAAACGTGACCAGAAATTCTGGAACACACAACGAATCTTTTGACATCCCAAACTTAGAGTATGTAGAAGAACATACAAAAATCAAAGCCACATGGACCATTGAGGGCAGTTCTAGTCCTCACGAATATGATTATCACATAAAGGTCCTGGGATATTTCGAGGGGACATGGTACAATGTGCCAATTGAAAGCCATACGGCTTGCCAAGGGGCCGATGAAGCGGTATGCGTAACTACCACCGGCAGCTGCAGTGACCTAACTCCGACTACTATGGAGGCGGAATTTGTTGCTGAAACTACAGAGAATGGGACAGGAAATGCAACAAACTATGCGTATGTCAAGAGAAAGAGCGGGTGTTCCTCTCCACCGGCGGCATGCGTCGGCAAAAAGCACTTTCGTGAGGTTTCTAGCATCACAGGTGCTTGTAGTGGTGCCCTTACGGCTGGTCAGGATGTCGCGGCAGACTGGGATGTCGTCCCTGATCTGTCATGTAACGCTGAAATCTATATTCGTAACGTTGGAGTCAGATATGTGAAAGATAAGTGTCCGGGCTGCGGAACGACAAGCATCGACCAGTACTATGGTGAAAGTGGATGCGACCAAGTTCCAGGTACCTACCCCCCTAATATCGTAATAAAACTCGGACCTTGGTAATGAAAGGAGAGTAAAAATGATTACAAAAAGAAGACCACGATGCTTATGCTTTACATTACTTCTGTTTTTCATCGGTATTTCTAATATACTTGGTACACCGCTGGCAGATAACGTAACTTGGACAATCGCAGAAGAGGACAGATTGATGAACCTCTACAGGCAGGGTAACACTTTAGCCGAAATACGTTTCGAGTTAGGAAAGAGCTATGAATCTGTGGTACAAAAATTTAAGGAGTTGAAAAATAGTGGCAGATTGAAGATAGTAGCTGATAATGAGCATTATAGGGTTGAGCTGGTAGAGGATAGAAAGTGCGACTCCTGTCCTAACAAGATTAAATTCATCTTTAGAATATATGATAAGAAAAGAGGGATATCTGATGAGTTTGTTCTGACTGATGCATTTGCACCGGACATAGTCTACAACGTAGTACTCAGGGGAAAGAAACTTGCAATCCTCGGGAGGCGGGGCGGAAAGAAACTCTACGTCGTTTGCGTAGCAGACGTGGAGAAGAAACAATTAGAAGATTGTTTCTGGGCTTACAAATTAGTTCCCTCTCCATCCGGTCGCTACTTCGTCTATGTCAAGTTTTACTCGCGGCATAGCGACTCACAAAGCAATATAGTTGTAATTTATGACCTCACCAAGCCTGCGTCCGAGAACCGTTTAAACGGTTACCTTGATTCGGTGACGCAGAGTGGTCTGCCTATCTACCCATATGAGAATGTACAACCGAAATCGTATGATCAAGCGATAGTTCCAGAACATGCCATTATTTCCCCATTCCTGTGGAGTGAGGACGAGCATAAGCTGCTGTTCTTTGACATTCATGGTTCGCAGAACTATATGGTACTGGTAGATTTAAGAGGGGGGATTAAAAGCCCCGTAATTCGTCGGAGGCCTGTGGACCCTAAAATTCTTATAAGGAAAGAGCTGTCGTCGCAGGCAAAAGATTTTTACCGTGACAGAATTGACCGAAGTCACGGGTTCCCTTTTGTCATAAAGAGTCTCGCTTGGAGGAAGACGGGAGATAGCGTTGTTGTCCGACCAAGTAATCGAATTAATCCTTGGATAGTTGATGAGCTTGTTATGGCATTACCGTAACGTGTGAGGCTACATGCATTCAACTGGTGAGTAACATATTTCTCGCCCGAAAAAACATTCGGGAAACGCAAAAATGACTCACCCAAATAATCTCGTCTATCTGAATAATAACGACACCCATAATATTTCTTGCACGCTTAATTGCGATGGTAAGAAAGAAGGCGAGTAGCCGGGGAAAATAGTCATATAAACAATCCACAGTCCTTTCCGTAAAGTCCCTTTTGTTCAGCGTAATCCGCGTCTGATTTTTCTCTGTGCTTTCTGTGCCCTTTTGTGGCTAATTCTTATCCTGAAATCCACGTCGAGCAGATTAAAAACTACGAACTATGAACAACGAAATACGAACTAAAAAGCGCGCATTTTTCACACAACTTTTCGAATATTTTCAAATATCTTCAAACGTTTCACATCATTTTTCGAATGTTTTCGAATATTTTCGAACGTTTTCGAACGTTTTCGAACGTTTTTTTCTTGCCTATTTTGCCCAATCGTTACAACTTAACCTATCAATCCCCATTTTTAACCCAAAAATCCACATGCGTCCCCAAAATTTACCCCCAATTTTCCCATTTTTCTATAATTCTGGATAATTCCAGTTCCAAATTCCAGCGGCGAAAACCAACGATTCTTCGCCCCGACGTATCGGCACGCCGCGGTTTGATTCGCAAAAAATTTATATTGCAATATCATCGTAATTTTGTAACATTTCGTCTTTTACTGGTAAGTTTCGGACTGTTTTTTTGAAAGGGCTGCGTAAATGCCGGCTATAGTAGATAAGGAAAAATGCAACGGCTGTGAATCCTGTGTGGAAGAATGCCCGAGCGAGGCAATTAAGATGGTTGATGACAAGGCGGTGGTTGACGTTGACGCCTGCATCGATTGCGGCGTTTGCGTTGACGCCTGCCCTGCCGAAGCTATCAGTATGGAATAATTGAAGCTTAAAACTTAAAGCTTAAAGCGAAAAACTATGGAACTTATGAGTTTTAAACTTTGCGTTTTCAATTTTAAGCTTTAGTGGCCCCATCGTCTAGGTAGGTCCAGGACACCGGGTTTTCAACCCGGCAACAGG
>CAZWKM010000063.1:0-8487 GCA_964634165.1 uncultured Pirellulales bacterium
CTTTGAATCTGCCGCTTTTGTGTGTAAATAACCCGCTCAATTCCGCACAACCTGTTCTGAGCTTGCCGAAAGAGCCAACCGCCGCTTAAGAGACTCGCGGGAAGCTTTATATGAACATTCTTTGCACCACACGGCCAATCCATCCTCCTTGCAGCTTGCTCTGAAAAACATGTTCTCGGGTTTCCACTGTTTGCACTTGTAACATTGTTTTTGTTTCACACCACTAACAACCCTGTGGCTCTGCTCGCATCTGGTTCTTTTCTTAAGGCCCAATTTGGATATTCTCATTTCTACCGCCGGTACTGACCTTCCAAGTTGTTTGGCCAGTTCCTGTGACGTCCTGCTGGGATATAGTTTCTTCAGCAGGTTCAGCTCTTTCTCCGACCAAGCACGGGACTTTTTAAGTTCCAATCTCTTTGCTTTGTTTGTTATCGCTGCGACAGACCGTCCGATCTGGCCCGCTATTTCAGATGCTGTGTGATCCGGATGCAGTTTCTTAAGTAGCATATCCTCTTGCCTCGACCAGAAGGTAGGCCATCCTATTTTTCTAAAGCCAGCCTTATTTGCTTTGTTCTTTACCCCAATTAAAGGCCGCCCAAGCTTATTGGCTATGCTCCGTGTGTTCTCCGTTGGGTAAAGCTTCTTGAGCAGCTCGAGCTCATTGGCCGACCAGTAATGAGGTTTATTTGTTTTAAGCCCCATCTTGCGTGCTTTCTGTTTCACTGCTGTCGAAGGCCGCCCAAGCTTATTGGCTATGCTCCGTGTGTTCTCATCTGGGTAAAGCTTTTTGAGCAGTTCGACCTCATCGGCCAACCACGGACGATATTTCTTTGTTTTAAGCCCCATACCGTATGCCTTCTGTCTCACTGCTGTCAAAGGCCGTCCAATTTGGTCAGCTACTTCCCTTACTCTTCCATGCGGGTAGAGCTTCTTGAGCAACTTGACCTCATCTTCTGACCATAAGACCCAGCTGTTTTTCTTGCGTTTTACCATTAGCGCCACCTCAACAATTATCTACGATACCCAATTCACTTTATTTCGGCCTTTTTCATAGCTTATAAATCTATCTTATAAAGTAGTAAATAGCAATATTTAACTCTGCTTTTCCTTGCCTGTCAACAGGATATCAGCACAAGCCCGGATTGTGGTTAAAGCTGAGCAGATAGAGCACAGATGAGTAGGATGGAGAGGGGGTCCGTAGGCTGTGCGCTGCACACCATTAGTTGAGTCCGTAGGGTGTGCACTGCACACCATTAGTTGAGTCCGTAGGCTGTGTCCTGCGCACCATTAGTTGAGCATCAAGCTATAACCCCCAAATGCCGATAAAAAAATAGGAGGGCCGCGGTCTGCGACCCTCCAGGGCCGGCATCGCCAAGGATAGGGCAAGCTCCGGCGGAACTTCGTGGGAAGGACCGAGCCGCCCAACGATGCCGGTTATTTATTCGCTTTCAGCGATTGGCTGTCAGCGTTCAGATTTCAGTACTTCTAAGCCACTCGACAAAGCGAGCAAGACCGATGGATAGTTCTGTTTTAGGTTCATAGCCAAGCCTGGTTTTTGCTTTTGTAACATCAGCATAGGTTTGTATTACATCGCCCGGTTGAAGTGGCAGACGATTAATAACAGCCTTCTTATCGAGGGTATTTTCCAGTTCGCTAATAAGCTTATCAAGCCTAACTGGTCTTGATTCACCGAGGTTATATATCTCGTATCCATTACAGTGTTCTATAGCTGCCATGACACCATCGATAATGTCGTCAATGTAGGTAAAGTCACGCCTCATTGAGCCATCGCCAAAGACAGGGATCGGTTTTCCGGCCTCCATCAAGCGCGCGAACTTGTGGATAGCCAGGTCCGGCCGCTGCCGAGGGCCATAGACTGTAAAAAACCGCAAACAGCTTACACTCATATCATAAAGACAGCTGTACGTATGACATAGCAGCTCACCAGCTTTCTTCGTTGCAGCGTATGGAGAGATGGGGAAATCGACATTGTCGAGTTCTGAAAAAGGCACTTTCTTATTGTTGCCGTACACGCTGGAACTCGATGCAAAAATAAATTTCTTTACACCATGCTTTCTGGCAGCTTCAAGCATTACCACTGTGCCGTTTATATTAGCATCAATATAACCCTGAGGATCTTGGATTGAAGGCCTGACACCTACTTTGGCAGCAAGGTGAACGATGATATCAACTGTTTTGTTTGAGAAAATCCTATTGACGCAACTGGGGTTGCGGGTATCACCTTCAACAAGTTCAAAGCGGCTATTACTTACGCAAGCTGTTATGTTTGCATGCTTAATTTCGGGGCTGTAAAAGCTGTCAAAATTATCCAGCCCTACTACAGTACAACCTTCAGATAGGAGTTTCTCGCACAGATGTGAACCAATGAAGCCTGCTGCGCCTGTGATTAGTATGTTCATAGCATAGTCTCTTGGGGGATATGGGTAAGGAAGACAACGGTCGCAGTGAAAATAACCGCAATTATCAGCCACTTGATATTGAAAATAGGTGCTGTATTTTAGCATTTAGCGATCGGCTACTAGCGCTCAACAATGCTCCCTGCATAGTGCTCGATTAGATCTTTTGTTTCTTCAATGTGAGGTTTAGAAGATGCACCAAATACAATTGACCTGATATTTTTTTGATTAGCCACATATTCGACCGCTTCTTTGGGAGCTACGGCACCGGAGGCCAGGATGGACATCGCCATTGGTCGAAACTGCTTTGTTCTGATAGCGTCCTCATACGAAGTTCTGTCCGGATTCATTAGGTAGCCTATCTTGTTGATCGATGAGCACACAATAGGATTCTCAATTCCGCAGTCAATCAAGAAACTGGCCAACGCAGGCATATTCATCGTATTGAAACCTGGGTCAACGCCGTACCTTTTCTTGACATGCTCCGCAAATTCGATAAACACATCTTTGTTGCCCATGCCCAGTAAGAGGTCGGTAACGATATTCTGCAAAAATACAGCCCTTACATTCAAACCCTTGAACATTCTCATCTCAGCGTCAACCAGAATCTTCATGACCTCTATCATGTCCCGTTTGATAACGGTAAGCCCACCGCGAACAACCGTCTGCAACGCCTGGCCTACAGACCGGTCGGCAAAAACAAAATCATTCAACGCCCCTATCATGCCCTTTTCGTTCACTGCGTTTGCATATTTGTGGGCGTAAGGCATAGAAGGATACAGCCTCAAATCAGCATATTTATCTGGATTCGCCCGAAAGTGGTCACATAACTCAGCAACACGGTCATGGGTATTGAACATGAAGGCATGAATGCCACAGTCGTAAGCAGTATCGATCACTTTAATAATTGCGTTGATATCCTTAAATCTTTCGGATTGGTCCTGCGCTTTCTCTTCGGACATGTGATTAATGCCGAAAAACTGATTGTCACCGAATATGATTCTATCCATTTTACACTCTCCTTTTCGCTGCATCTTCGACAATGCGCTCTATCATCATGTCAGTCTTCAACCCGTCCTTAAAAGAACACACTTCACAGGGAGTCTCATTGACAATGTGCTCAATGAAGTAATCCAGTTGGCGTGTAAACTCGAAGCCACGAACATATAATCTCACCGGCTCGACAAAGTCCGTGATGTAACGTTGGTTCCAGCCTTGCGTAAAACCATCGAATTCCGGTTTAGCCCGGAAAAACACTTTGTAAGCATGAAGGTCGGCAACGATCTTGCCCTTTCTTCCAAAAATCTCCATCCTGTAGGCTGGCTTGCGGTAAGATGGGTCACTCCAGTTCACAAGCAGATTGCCCCGAAGATTATTCTGATAGAGAAATGTCGAACACAATGCATCTTCCACATTCACTGAATGAATACTCTGAAGGACGCTGCCGGTAATCTCGTCAGGTACGCCCATAAGATAATTGATAAGGTCTATACTGTGAGAGGCGAAATCGTAAAGACAGCCGCCGCCCTCTTTCTTTTTTGAACGCCAGCCACTCTTCGCATCCTTCAAAAGCGTAGGGCCGTGCATTTCCATCTTGAACGTGAGCAAATCGCCAAGAACGCCTGCATCAAGCAGTTTCTTTACCTCAATAAAGACATCATTGAACCTGATAACATAGCCGATTTGGTTGACAAGGTTTTTGCCTTTGAGCATCCCAACAAGCTCCTCGCCCTGCCGGACATTCAATGCGAAGGGCTTTTCAACAAAGATGTGCAGATTGCTCTGTATTGCATATTTGACAATTTCGGCATGCATACCTGTCGGGGTGGCTATAATCACGAAGTCCAGACTCGACCTGTCGATCATCTTGCGATAGTCTTTGAACGTCTCAATTCCCGTGTACTTACCTATGTTCTTCAGCATAAAAGACGATGAGTCACATACTGCAACAAACTGAACTTCAGGATGGTTATTCAAAATAGAAAAATGGGTCAGACCCATTCGACCAAAGCCAATCACAGCACCTCGTAACATTTTATTTCCTTTTAAATTTTATCCTGTATTTAAGACCATCAAAGATAGCGGAAAACATGAAGGAAAAACTTCTTAAGTTTCGAATAAACATTCTTGTTTCAAAAGCCAACCTGTATAGCCACTCTAAACCAATTTTTTGATATATTAGTGGAGCACGCTTGACATTATCTGTGTGGAAATCAAAGGCCGCTCCAATTCCACAAAACCATACGGCATTGATTCCATCTTTATATTTTTTTATCCATCTTTCTTGTTTTAACAACCCTAAGCCAACCCAGACAATATCTGCGTTAGATTCATTGATAAGGTCGATCATCTTATCTTCTTCTTCACCCGTCAGTTCACGAAAAGGCGGACAGTATGTTCCGGCGGTAATAAAGCCGGGAAACTTTTCTTCCATTCTTTTTGCGAGCGTTAACCCAACCCCGTCTTTACCGCCCAGGAAAAAATGCCGCCAGCCGTACTGTACACCATATTTACAACACTCTAACATATAGTCAGGCCCATGCAGGCGAGGAATGTCGTAACCATAAAATTTACCGGCTATTACAACACCAACACCATCGCATAAAGAAAAGGTTGAGTTACGGATAATATCCAGATGAACTTGATCCCGCACCGCCCAGTACATCGACTCCGTATTGGTTATGGTCGTGTAGTGCTTTACATTTTTATCTGCAATTGTGCCACGCATATACTCTAAAACTTGTTCCATACTGATACAAGTAACCGGCACATGCTTTACTTCTACTCTCCTATCATTCATTATTAAACGCTCATTATGGTGACACTACACTACACTTCCCTGGACGACCCAAGTTCAATGGCCTTTTCGTAAACAGCGCAAAGCAGCCGTGACACACTTCACGGGATACGTTCGCTATCCGATGTCATCTTATGTCATTAAAGAAATCGGCGGGGAACCCAAGAGCATCTGTCACACGCTTGAGTCGTTCATATGACATCTCTCCTTCTTTCTCAAGTCTTGAAAGTGCTTCATGTCTGCTTATAAATCCGAACCGAATCATATTGCTTAATAGTGCATCCATGTAGGTCAAACCCGTCGTCCTTCGAAACATGATATTCTTCATCTCAGCCATGTCGCAGTCTGCTTTCCAGTAGGACTTGCATCCGGATGGCAGCTCCCAACCCAGCTCTGAGAGAGCGGCCATACAATCCGCTTCGTTCCACTCTGCGAGTCGGAAATAGTTTATCCGAAGAATGCCTGGGTATCGCATTCGTAAATAGATTGAATGAGGGGCTATGTATAACAGGGAAGCAGCCGCTGCCAGAGGTAGTGCACTGATGATTGATGGATGCGCCAGTAACAGAAGCAGCCCCCTTCTTACCACTTTCAAGCCCTTGAGGGTCTGCGTAGCAAATGAGTCCTCGTGTTTTCTCTTAAGTATCTGTACAGCTCCAAACTGAAAATCCTCATATCTACTGCCACCCCACACAACAGACTTAACACCATATTTGCGAGCGATTCGAAATACCTCCTTGCTCGTAAACTTGCAGGATGCGCACATAAGATTTGTTAGTTCTGGTCTCCGGCATTGCTTCCAGAGAAGTGCAAATTTCTTTGCACTTTTCAGGTGACCCTTTTGTGATATGTTCATTCCGACAAGTTTAACACCGAGAAGTTGGACCATCCGTTTCACGTTTGCGTCAATAGCGTCGGGCGTAAAAGGGGTCCGATAGTAGGCAGCCAAGACTCTTAAATTGTACTTATGCACCAACTCATACAGCATGTATGAACTATCGCGCCCACCACTAAGCCCTATGATACAATCATAACGTCTATTTTTCCCGCGCAGTTTGATATTTGCGATCACTTCGTCTATGTTACCCTCCGAGTACTGTTCCTGTTTTTCGAGTGCGGTTAGCTGAGTAGTCCAAGTACAGAGATCACAGCGACCGTCCGCATCAAATCCTAATCCATGTGCCGTCCTTGGGAGAACACATGATGTACATCGGGCGCTTGACCTGTATATACCCTTTTCACTTGGAGAGTTTCGTGTTTGTATCGCCATTTGCTATTACCTCCTGACTCCGATAATCACTGCTATCCAATCAAGGCAAAACCGAATTTAAGAATATCACGGCTTTTTGTTTGTGAAACTGCATGTGCCATAAAGACATGCCCTTCTTGCAAAAACAACTCAAGACTTATGATTCAGGCCCCTTTGTCCAAGCTTTATGGCCTTTTCGTAAACAGCCATCAAACGCTCATAATATTTTTCCGGCGAATACTCCCGCAAAGCCTTCTCCTACCTTACTTGGCCGGGTCTGTGCCTCGTTCGTTGGCACAATTTTCCAGCCAGGCCGCATGATTCTTAACATAACGCTCTACCGTAAAACGTGAGCTATAAAGAACCCGGTTAGCAGCAGACATTCTTTGGCGGAGGGCACGATCTTGAGCCAGGTCTTCCAGGGCTTTTGCCAGTTCTTCTGCCGCTCCTGGGCTTACAAGAAAACCATTTACTGCATCTTCAATTATATCCGGGATTCCTCCAACACGGGTAGCAACAACGGGAATTCCACATCCAAACGCTTCAAGAATGACCAGCGGCTGTCCCTCAGTAAGGCTGGGCAAGACCAAAACCTGACACTGGGAATAAATCGACCACTTTTCTTCTGCATGTTGTAATCCATGAAAGTAAACGACATTTGCCAAATTCGCCGAGTTGATGATTCGTAGCATCTCCTGACGAAATTCTTCCGAATGCCATTGTCCTATTGTATGCAATTCAAATCTTACCCTGTTGCGCCGAAGGTGGCGACAAGCGCTAAGCAGAACATCAAAGCCCTTATCTTTGCTATGCAGCCCCACAAAAAGAATTCTCAGCACACTATCGGAAGGTTCGGCCACGTATGAAATTACATTTGGAGCCTTGACACCGTTATCCATAATAACGGTATTCTTGACTCCAAGTCTTGAGAGTTCACTTGCAATTTCTTTCCCAAGGACTCTTATCCCTGCGTAACGCGTTAGGACAAGCTTAGCGTACCACCGAAAAATCCTATTCCTGTACAGGAGCCCGAATTTTTCTCCTGCGAGTTCTCCCGCAAAGTTCGCGCGGAAAGCTCTTGCCGACCAAAACAGGATACTGTCCCGCAGAAATGGAATAAACACTTGATGAGGCGTTAAGTTATAGACAATTTTCGGTCTGTGCTTTATCAATAAGATTAGAAGCCTAAACCAGATCGATAGAAACTCCCACAGCTTCCAAACAGCAAAGGAACCTTGATTTGCTCTTGTTCGATTGGAGTTATGAACTTCTTCAATCAGAAAACCTTGCCTATCTTTAACATGGTCTCGCAACCAACCTGCAAGAATCTGACCACCCCCATAGGGTGGAGGCGTCTTCAATATGAGAACAATGCATCCTCTTCTATTTGTCATACCAGCGATATACCTTTCACACACGGGTCAACGGGATCGAGCTATTATTTAACTTTTTTGCAGCATCTGTCCTGCAAAGCTCGGCTTACTGCGTGGAAAAAAGTTGTCGAAATCCGATGTATCTATGAACAATACTTTTTTCACCTGTTCTAATCCTTCCACTGCGTCTACTCACTCATTCACAGGGAGATGAAGACTCGGTCTTGGTTAGCTCCAGATAACAAATACTGGCGTACCGGCTTAGAAAAGGGAGAATCTTGAGCATAAAGACATCAAATGAATCCAACATCATGCAAAGTCCTCTGCGAATCCCAACAATCTGTTGGCTTTTTCTCGCTATTAGTTTGCTGAAAGCGCTAAATACGTTGAAATGGTCCAGCCGAATACTACCGAATTCCAGCTCGAGGAATTTCAGATCCTTCTTAGTTAACATGTGCTCACCTACACGCTTGTAATAACGAATCGTGATAAACCGCATGATATTTATCACCGGATTCAGGGCAAGCCCTTCAACAAACACGGCTTTACCACCGGGTCTGAGAACCCGCGCAATTTCTCTGATGGCATCGGGGTACTTAGAGCCTATCCGAATAACCCTGAACAACGGAACGTAATTATAGCACAGACAAA
>CAZWKM010000064.1:0-8435 GCA_964634165.1 uncultured Pirellulales bacterium
GACTTAATATTTTACGCATCTCGGCGATAATCGTTTCGCTGTCTGTGGTGCCGGCGTCAATCATCTGTTTGCACTTTTGAAGTGACTTATATATATAAGTCGCATCCTTTTTCTGCTGGTCGGTTAGATATTTATTTCTACTGCTGACGGCCAGTCCATCGGGCCTGCGAACTGTGGGGCAAATGACAATTTCCAAAGGCATATTTAAATCAGCGACCATTCGCTTAATAACGATTGTCTGCTGGGCGTCCTTCTGGCCGAAAAATGCAATATCAGGGGCAACGATATTGAACAGCTTGGCACAGACGGTGGTAACTCCGCGAAAGTGTATCGGGCGAGATTGGCCGCAAAGTGATTCGGTCAATTTTTCGACGTTCACCCAGGTGAGATTTTCTGACGGGTACATCTGCTCCGGCGTCGGAGCAAAAACGACATCCACACCTGCCTTTCTGCAAATCTTCAGGTCGGCATCGAGAGGTCGCGGGTATTTTTCGAAATCTTCGCCGGGGCCGAACTGTGTGGGATTAACAAAGATGCTGACCACAACAAAGTCACATTTTTTCACGGCCGCCTCGATTAGCGAGATATGCCCGATATGCAGAGCCCCCATTGTCGGTACAAGACCGATGTTCTTGCCTTTACCGCGGGCGGCTTTTACCAGACTTCTGACCGACTCTATTGTTTTTGCGACTTCCATTATACTGCAATATAACTTTTTATTTGATTTGCTAAATGGTCAATACGCCTGTTAGAAGCGTATCTATCGATATTGGCGTCCTTCATACAGTCTAATTTTGACATCTGTGTACGGATAACCGGGCAGGTTTTCCAATCCTTAAAGAGCCGCTCATAATCGGAATTGAGAGCTTCCAAAAATTGCGGTTCAATTTCCTGCTCGTAAGGACGGTTGCGTTTGTGGATACGTTCCAGGCATTTCTTTGCCGAATCTTTCAAATATATTACCAAAACCGGTAGCGTCACCTTTGCATCGAGGGGCTGGTAAACCTTTTCATACAATGCCAATTGCTGGGCGTTGAGCAGGCGCCTTGCATAGATTAGCTCTTTGTCAAAGATATAGTCACTGACGGCGAGCTGTCCGGGGGCCAAAACGTTATGGTTTAGCTGTCCTATCCGGCTGGTCAAAAAATATATTTGCGAATCCAACGCTAATTCTTTTTTGCCGGCATAGACATCCGGCATAAAGGGATTTGTATCGTAAGCTTCAAACAGTGCTTTACAGCCAAGCGAGTTCGATAGTTTTTCCGTTAGCGTGGTTTTTCCCACACCGATAATACCTGCGACACTGACAAGCTGCGGCAGACTGGGATTGGGAACAAAGTCGTTGCCACCGAGCCGGGCTGCCAACTCGGTCATTGGTTCTTTTATAACCGGGTGGAGTAATTCGGGGTTGAGCCGGCAGAGACCTTTAAGTACAAATGAGCGCAAGTGCATTTGTGGATGCGGCACGGTTAAGCCGGGACGATTTATGGCCTCGGCGCCAAAAAGTAACAAGTCCAAATCAATAATCCTCGGCGACCATTTTTCTTCCCGCACCCTGCCGAGCAAGCTCTCAATGTCGGCCAGTTTTTTGTGCAACTTTTCTGCGCGTAGGTCGGTCTTTATTTCGGCAACTGCGTTTAGGTAGTTAGGTTGGTTTCTGTCGCCAAGCGGAGCGGTCTCGATTATGTCGCTTACTCGTGCAACCTCGAGATGTTCGGTTTCGGCTCGCCCCGTTAGAAATTTTCCCTTCTTGTTCCGTATTCCTTGTTCTCGAATTTCTAACGGGGCGAGCATTTTAAGAACGCTCCTTATGTAGCCCTCCCTGTCACCCAGGTTGCTGCCCAAGCCGATATATGCTGTTGTCATCTTAGCCATTCTATTATTAGACAGCGACAAAACGCTTCATAGCTTCTTTGACGTCGGCGGGCCTGGCGAAGGCGGTGAGGCGGAAGTAACCTTCCCCGGCTGGTCCGAAGCCTGCGCCGGGCGTGCCAACGACGTTGGCCTTTTGCAGCAGCCGGTCAAAGAAGTCCCACGAGCTCAGGCCGTCCGGTGTCTTCATCCAGATATACGGCGCATTTACCCCGCCATAGACCTGGTAGCCGAGCTTGGTAAGCGATTCGCAAATTAATTTAGCGTTGCGCCCATAAATATCGATAATCTGGCGTGTCTGCTTTTTGCCCTCAGGAGTATAGACAGCGGCTGCGCCGACCTGTGAAATGTACGATGCGCCGTTGAACTTGGTACAGTGCCGCCTGTTCCATAAGGGATTGACTTCGACCGCCCTGCCGTCGGAAGTTGCGGCCTTGAGCTGCTTCGGCACGACGGTAAAGGCACATCTGATGCCCGCAAAGCCGGCGGTTTTGGAGAAACTGCGAAACTCGATTGCCACCTCCTTTGCGCCATTAACCTCATAAATTGAATGCGGGACATAGGGCTCAGTTATGAAGGCCTCATAAGCAGCATCAAAAAGAATTGCGGCTTTATTAGTTCGGGCGAAATCGACCCACTTACTTAAAACTTCTTTATCAGCCACCGCTCCCGTAGGATTGTTCGGGAAACAGAGGTAAATAATGTCAACGGGGGTTTCTGGCAGTTCAGGGATAAAGTTGTTCTCGGCGGTGCAGGGCATATAAACGATTTTTTCATACTGCCCATTTTTATTGGCCTGGCCTGTTCTGCCGGCCATTACAGTGCTATCGACATATACCGGATACGCCGGGTCGGTCACGGCAACGATGTTATCGGCGCCGAATATTTCCTGGATATTGCCCGTGTCACACTTGGCGCCGTCGCTGATGAAGACCTCGGCTGGTTCTAAATCAACGCCGCGGGAGTTATAGTCATTTTCGATTATTGCGTCGATTAGAAAATCATAGCCCTGTTCGGGGCCGTAACCGCGGAAAGTATCTGCGCTTGCCATCTCATCGACTGCCTTCTTCATCGCTTCGACAATAGCCGGCGGCAGCGGCTGGGTAACATCACCGATGCCCAAGCTGATTACCTTTGCGTCGGGATTCTTGGCCTGGAAGGAGCGGACGCGTCTGCTGACTTCCGGGAACAAATAGCCGGCCTGAAGTTTCAGAAAATTTTCATTAATTGTCACCATTTTCAAACCTCTATTCTTGATTCTCGATACTTGATTCTCGAAATAGAAGTGAGTAATTCTATTCGCTGCCCGCCCTCGCGTCAACCCCGTTAGTTTGGTAGGGTGTGCACCGCACACCAATAACTGCTGAAAGACGCCCGGCCGCTAAACTTTTCTCTTTTTTCGGCTGCGAGTTTCGGTTATACTGGTTGAGTGAACAGAATTTGTGGGGGATTACAGTGTACTGAAGAAACGGAGGTGTTGGTTGTGAAAAAGAAAAGTTGTATAGCAAGCATTTGTATCAGCATTGTGGTCGCGGTATTGATGAGCGGGGTACTTGCGGCTGACGAGAAGAAGTCTGAAAGCAAGCCGAAGGTTGAATTCGAGATACGAAATATCGAAGGCTGGACGGTCTATATCAACAAAAAGGACCTGACTGAACATAAAGAGCAGATGAATGCGGCGCTCGACCATCTGCAGAACCAGCTTTATCAGGTCATACGCGTTGTGCCGCAGCCGGCGGTAACAAAGATGCAGGAACTGGTGCCAATCTGGGTGGAATACGATACACTGGGCACCGCTTACCACCCGCAGCGTAAATGGCTTACCGGCCGCGGTCACCAGCCGCCCGAGGGTTTAGGTTCGATGGCGGGGTTCTGCAAAGCCAGGAGCTTCTGCAAAAACGCGCTTCACCAGCCCTGGGTAGTGCTGCACGAACTGACGCACGGGTATGACTATCAGTTTTTGGGTGGGGGCAAGCGATATAGCAACGAGGTAATCGAGACGGCGTACAAGCGGGCTGCGCGAAGCGGCAGCTACGATTCGGTTCTGTGCCGATATTCCCCTGGTACCAAACACTACGCGAAGTCAAACAAGATGGAATATCTTGCAGAGAACACGGAGGCGTATTTCGGCACCAATGATTTTTATCCGTTCGTGCGGGCGGAATTGCGCGAGCACGACCCGCATATGTATCGGCTGCTCGAGAATTTGTGGGGTGTGGACGTCGAAGCAGAAGCGCAAAAAAGTAAGTCGCTGGTAGAATTCTTGAAATTGCGCTCGTATGGAGCAGTTTTTGCGAGCAACGATAGTCCGCCGGCATCGTCAAGCGGCGGAGCTGCGTACATTCCGACATCTAAATACAAGCAACGTCAGGTCGAGGGTTGGACCGTTTACGTGGGCCCGGAACTGGATAAGTGGACAGCGCTATCGGAGGAGACACTCAAGCTGCTGCGGCATAAGCTGCATATGGTTAAACGATATGTGCCGGAAAAAGGCCTGAAGCAATTGCAAAAGGTAGCCATCTGGGTGGAGCTGGAAAACCCAAACGTGCGATATATGACCTATCACTCGTGCAAGGAAACGCTGAAATCGCAGCGCCAGAACCCTGATAAGCTCGGGGCTGTTGAGATTGGCAATGTCAGGAACTTTATGCAATGGTCGTTTCTGCAGCCGTTTATGGTGCTGAACCACCTGGCGCGGGCGTATCATGACCGGGTGTTGGGCTGTGACAACGCCGAGATTAAGGCGGCGCGTCAGCGGGCCGTCAAGAGCGGCAGGTATGACCTGGTCCTGCGCTTCGACGGGCAATACGTTCGCCACCCGGCGCTGACCGACCCGAAAGAATACTTTGCGGAGATGACCGAGGCGTACTACGGCGTCAATGATTTTTATCCCTTCCTTCAGTTCGAGTTAAAGCAATATGATGAAGATGTGTGTAAGCTGCTAACAAAACTGTGGCAAGGCAAAGCTAAGTAGAGAACGATTTTTAGCTAACCATTAAGTGTGAGGTAAAACAATACGAAAACGCACAACTCAAAATTAAGGTTTTATTTTCTTGTCTGGGCGGCACTTTCGCTGTCTGCGGTTCAGTGTGCCAAAGCTGTTACGTTTTATGTTTCTCCAGATGGTAACGACCGGTGGTCGGGACTGCTGGCTGAGCCGAACAGAGAGCGGACTGATGGGCCGTTAGCTTCGCTGACCGGTGCACGGGATGCGATTCGCCAATTAAAATCGAAAGGGCCACACACGGCACCAGTGCTGGTTCTTATCTCAGAGGGGACATATACGCTGACCGAGCCGTTCATTTTAACACCGGCCGACAGCGGCGCCAGGAATTGCCCGATCATATACAAGGCGGCTGCGGGTGCCAGGCCGGTCTTCACCGGCGGACGAGTTATTTCAGGTTTTCGGCGCGGCGGAAACGGCATCTGGCGAACTCGCGTGCCGGAAGTCGCCGCAGGTAAGTGGTACTTCGAGCAGTTGTTCGTCAACGGTCGACGTGCCGTCCGCGCCCGTACGCCCAACAAGTTCTATCATTATATGGGTGCGACCTCTGAAATTCCGATTGAAGGCAAACAAGGGCAATATCGACGGACGACATCGGTGCGAGGCGATGCGCTCGAGCCGCTGCGAAACCTTGACAGCTGCGAGCTTCAGGATGTCACGCTGATGGCTTATCACAAGTGGTGTATAACCCGCCGTTATCTGACGGCGATTGACACGTCAGCCAATGTGATAATTACAATTGGTGAGAAACTGAAGAGCTATTCCGGCTGGCCGAAAAATACCCGTTTTCACTTAGAGAATTTCAAAGCCGCTCTGGATGCGCCCGGCGAATGGTTCCTGGCGCGAGATGGCATGCTCTATTATAAGCCGTTGCCCGGGGAAAACAGGACCAGGGTGCAGGTTGTAGCACCGGTGATTGAGAAACTCGTTATCTTCGAGGGCAAACCGGAAGCAAAACAATTTGTTGAACATATTCAATTGAAAGGTCTGGTGTTTCACCACAACCAATCGCTGCTTCCGCAAAGTGGATACTATCCGTTTCAGGCTGCGTTCGTTACCGAGGCGGCCATTATGGCTGACGGGGCGCGTAATATCGTGATTGCGGATTGCGAGGTTGGGCATAGCGCTACATACGGCGTGTGGTTTCGCCAGGGCTGCCGCGACTGCCGGCTCGAACGCAGCTACCTTCATGACTTAGGCGCCGGCGGCGTGCGAATCGGTGAAGGGAGGATTCGGAGCGATGAGCCATCGTGCACAAGTCATATCACCGTTGACAATAATATTATCCGCTCAGGTGGCCGCATCTATACTTCTGCCGTAGGAGTCTGGATAGGGCAAAGCGGCGACAACACCGTTACCCACAATGATATAGGAGACTTTTTCTATACCGGTATTTCGGTTGGCTGGCGATGGGGCTACTCCAACAGTCTGGGTAAACGCAACACGATTAGCTACAATCATGTACACCATATCGGCTGGGGTGTGCTCAGCGATATGGGCGGCATTTATACACTCGGCCCTTCCGAAGGGACCGTCATCAGCAATAACATCTTTCACGATGTCTATTCCTACTCCTATGGCGGCTGGGGACTCTATACCGATGAGGGCAGCACCGGCATCGTTATGGAGAATAATCTTGTTTACAACACCAAGACCGGAGGCTTCCACCAGCACTACGGAAAAGAAAATGTCGTTCGCAACAATATCCTTGCCTTTAGCAAACTGTACCAGGTGCAGGCGACGCGGGTGGAGAACCATTTGTCGTTTACTTTTGAAAACAATATCGTTTACTATGATACGGGAGTACTCCTGTCAGGCCCATGGAACAGAGTCAAGATTAAGATGGATAATAATTGCTATTGCGCCGTTAGCGCAGACGTCAGCTTCATTGGCAAATCGCCGCCTGACTGGATTAAAGAGACGGGACACGACAAGAACTCAATTATCGCGGACACGCTGTTTGTTGACGCGGAAAAATTCGACTTCCGCCTGAAGTCGAACTCGCCGGCCCTGAAAATCGGGTTTAAGCCGTTCGACTACACTAAAGCCGGAGTATATGGGGACCCTGATTGGGTCAATAAGGCCAAAAGCGTGACATTCCCCCCGCTTGAAATTGCGCCTGACCCGCCGCCGGTATCAATCCCAGAGACAGCGAGCTTGATTCCTCAGCCCGTCTCGATAAGAAATCTCGAAGGCTATTTTACCATTACCTCATCGACACAAGTCGTCGCGGGAAAAGAAGCCGAAGCCGAAGCGCTGAAACTGATTGACGCCCTGGCCCCTGCGATGGGTTTCCGATTGGAACTTGTCACTCGTTCAAAACCGCAAGACACAGTCATTCAATTGGAGCTCAACCGGCAACTGACAGAGATCGGCGATGAAGGCTATACGCTCGACGTCAGTGCCAAAAGTATTATAATCCGCGCCAACCAACCGGCTGGGCTTTTCTACGGCATTCAAACCTTGCGGCAGCTCCTGCCTCCGTCCATCTTCAGCAAAGCCAAAGCCAAGGGCGTAACCTGGAAAGTGCCCTGTGTTAACATCACCGACTATCCCCGCTTCAAATGGCGTGGTCTGCTTGTCGACCCGGCGCGGCATTTCATCCCGAAAGAGGACATGTTCCGATTCACCGATGCGATGGCGGTACACAAGTTCAACCGCCTTCAGGTTCATTTCACCGACAACCAGGGCTGGCGGCTTGAGATCAAGAAGTATCCGAAGCTGACGGAGATCGGCTCGAAGATGAACCGCTCCCGCCGTAAAACGAAGGACGGGCAATACGTCGGCGGCTTCTACACGCAAGACGATATTCGCCAGCTCGTCCGTTATTCTGCAGAGCGTTACATAACCATCGTGCCCGAAATCGAGATGCCCGCCCACACCGGGGCCGCAATTGTGTCCTACCCTAACGTCGGCCTGTACCCAAATAAGCTCAACAACATCCCCCCGGACAAACGTTGGACCGCTAACGAGAGGATTCTCGCACCACGCCCGAAGACCGTTGCCTTTATGCATGACGTGCTGACGGAAGTAATGGGACTATTTCCAGGCAGATATATTCACATCGGGGGGGACGAGGCGAACAAGGACCATTGGAAACGAAGTGAGGAAATGCAGGCGTTGATCCTCCGGTTTGGTCTGAAGGATGAGGCCGAGCTCCATAGCTGGTTCATCAAACAAATGGACACGTTCTTGACCAGACACGGCAGACGGCTGGTGGGATGGGACGACATCCTTCAAGGCGGACTCGCCCCCGGTGCCGTCGTAATGTCCTGGCGAGGCGAGGCCGGTGGTATCGCCTCAGCCAATGCCGGCCATGACGTCGTGATGGCCCCAACTTCGCACACATACTTCGACTATTACCAGGGTCCCGCCGACGAAGAACCTCTGGCAATCGGCGGGTATCTGCCCCTGGAGAGAGTTTACCAATATGACCCGGTTCCCAACGCAATCGACGCCGACAAAGTCAGTCATGTGCTTGGTGTGCAGGCCCAGTTGTGGGGCGAATATATCTCCACTCCGCAACATCTTGAATATATGGCCTACCCACGTGCCGCTG
>CAZWKM010000065.1:0-8430 GCA_964634165.1 uncultured Pirellulales bacterium
TATTGCAGAACTATATAAATATAAAGAAATGTCCGGGGGATTTTTTGTTCCTCGCATTATAAAAATTGTTACACACGCTCAGGATGGTCGTGAAGATTCGGTCATAATTACTCTTAAGTCAGTAAAGCCGTATGAATTTGACAAAAAAACGCAGGATGTTTATTTCAATCCTCGTAAGCCGAAGGGTATCAAGCATATTTACAGAATCATTGACGGCCATATAATTGAACAGCCGGAATGAATAAAAACGGAGTTTGTTTATGGGCAGGATAAGTCTAAAAGAGAGAATAAACGAGGGCCTGTTTCTGTTAGATGGGGCGATGGGAACCGAGTTGATTGCCCGCGGGATTGAAGCTGGCACATGCAATGATTTTCTAAATATCGAGTCGCCCGATATTGTCCTTGATATTCACCGGGCCTACCTGCAAGCAGGCAGCGATGCGGTTATTACCAATACATTCGGGGCGAATAAATATGCTTTGGGCCGGCACGGCCTTGCTGAAAGGAGCAAAGAGATAAATACGGCAGCAGCGCAAATAGCCCGGCGAGCAGCAGGTGACGAAAAGTATGTCTTGGGTGATATTGGGCCGAGCGGTGATTTTCTGGAGCCATTGGGCAGTGTGAAGCCGGAGGAATTAAAAGAGGCTTTTAGTCAGCAGGCAAAGGCGCTCTTGGATGGCGGTGTGAATGGCTTTATAATCGAGACGATGACGGCTCTTGATGAAGTTACAATCGCAATCGAAGCGGTGAAATCTATATCTGATTTGCCGGTATTCGTTTCGCTTTCCTATGACCCAGCCGGCGAAAAATTTAGAACGATGATGGGAATTGGCCCTGCTGATGCAACCGACAAACTCTTGCCTCTCGGAATTGACGCTATAGGCTTTAATTGCGGTAGTTTAACTATGGAACAATACGTAAGTCTTGCTCGAATCTATGTGTCAGAGATGAAGGGAGAGGTTGCAATCCTTGCGGAACCAAATGCAGGAAAACCGGAGCTGGTTGATGACCGGGTGATATATAAGGTAAGCCCGGAGGATTTTGCAGCGGCGGCGGAGAAAATTCATTCGGCCGGTGTTAATATCATCGGCGGCTGCTGCGGGACCGGGCCTGCGCATATTAAAGCGGTAGCCAACAAACTGAAAGACTGATTGTTCGACAAAGTATTTTACGAAGCTGCTTTTAAGAATTTTGCGATTTGTTCGATGGCTTTTTCGGTAGCGCCCTGGTTTTTTCTGATTACCTCCCGGCCATTGCGGGCGATTTTTCGGGCGAAATCCGGTTCGAGAAGGCATTTTTGCATTGTGCGTAACAAGTCTTGTTCGTCTTTAACCATAATAGCACCCTCGTCGGCCAGAAGTGCATCAACGGTTTGTTTGAAATTGAAGGCGTGTGGGCCGAATACGGTGCATTTGCGGAGGGCAACCGCCTCTATCATATCGGAGCCTCCCATCGGTACGAGGGAACGGCCGACGAAAATTATGGTAGCAAGTGAGTAAAATTTCCGCAAGTCGCCCATGGTGTCACCGAGGATGACGGGTATTTTTTCGGGGCACTTTGCGTCGGTATTTTTGATGGAGCTGTAGTGGGTTAAGGACAGGCCAGTTTGTTGTATTATCTGTGCGACTTCGTCAAATCTTTCTGGTTTGCGGGGGACAATCGCCAGGCGCAGGTCGCTGAATTGGTCTTGTTGTTTTAAGTTCTGATAGACGTCGAGCAATATCTTTTCTTCATCGTTACCGGTGGCGCCTGCAACCCATAATCTTCCCTCGCCGATATTTAGTTGTGCTGCAAGGGCATCCGCACCTTCGACTTTGTTGGTGATTTGAGCAGTGTCGTATTTTAGTGAGCCGGTAACGATTACTTTTTCATCAGGGCAGCCGATTTCTTTGAAGCGCTGAGCGTATTCGTCCGTCTGGGCGAGAACAAGCGTAACTTTGCGGAAGATTTTTTTAGCAATTGGCTTTATTTTTTTGTATCTGGCAAAACTTTTGTTACTTATTCGGCCATTGACTACAACAACAGGTATGTTTAACTGCTGTGCGATACGAACAAAATTAGGCCAAACTTCCAGCTCCATCAGCAGACAGATTGCCGGGCGAATTTTGCGAAAGGCACGGCGCATTATCCAGGACAAATCAAATGGAAAGTAAAACACATATAGATTTTCAGCAAATAATGCAGTTGCGCGGGCGAAGCCGGTATCGGTGGTGGTGCTGATTAGGATTTCGAAATCCGGGAATCTGTTTTGAATCTCTTTGATGACGGTCCTGGCTGCATTGACCTCGCCCACGCTGACGGCGTGGAACCAGATGCACTTTTTTAGTGCACGGTCTTTGCGAATAATTCTGCCAAATCGCTGTGCCCAGCCGGTCCGGTAGCGTTTGTGCCTGATGACCCGGTATATGACCACAGGGCTTATAGCCACAGCAAGCAGCAAATATACAAAATCAATTACATACCTCATTGGCCATCCCTGCAGAACAATAATAGTATAATCATATTTGGAAACCGCGGTTGTGTCAAACTATTGTATGGTTTGGTGGTGTATTTTCGAGGCTCAGAGCCAACTTTATTAGCCGGGGTGTTAATCGCAGTTTTGGAGCCAATAGTTAGCTATAAGTGCCAGGTCTCGCAGGTTTACAGACTGATTGTTGTCAATGTCGGCGAAGAGAGGCGGGGTGGTTTGCAGCCATTGGTCGGCCAGCACGCGGATATCACCGTAATCGACGGGGTAGACGGCGTCGAGGTTCGCGGCATCGCAGAGGGTTTGGGGTTCGGTGATGGTGACTTTTATTGGGCCGTCATAGTCGGCGCTGTAATTATTGGCAGAGATAGCGTGGAATTTAGTGTGCTGGCCGACGGGGCCGACGGCGTGAACGGTAAGAGTGACTTGACAGCTCTGGCCGGGGTCCATATCCGGATTTGGACAGGGTTTGGGATGGTCGTTGGTTGTGTATAAAACGGCGGGGCCGACACTTACCGGAAGCTCGCCTGAGTAAGTTCCCGGCTCTGACACCATACCGCGAATCATCAGGTTGCCGCAATACTGACTATACAGACTGCCGTCACAGATTTTGGGAAATAACATGCAGAAAAATTCATCTTCGCATATCCCTGGATTGAGTTCACAGAACCGGCAGTAATCATCAAGCTTAAACCAATCTACCCCTAATCCGGAAGCCCAGCTATTGGGATAGGTGTGATGGGAGTTTCCGCTCATATCAAAACCAAGTTGATTCAGTACGCCTTCTATTATCTGGCGCACACCGATGTAGAAGTCGCCGCTGTTGATAGTTATGTTGTGTTCGGAGAGATCGACATCGAACCAGGCTACACTTGGGTCCATATTTGGATCCGCACTGGAAGCCACTACGGGATCCACTATCATAGGGGTAATCAACATATCTCCCGGTGAGCCGTCCTCAATTCCAAACATATCCTTGCCGTTGTCGTCCCAGATATTAAGCTCGAATGGGTAAGTTGTTGTGTCCCAAACGAAGAAGCGAGCGGTTATTAGTTGTGCCGGGTATTTGTCTGGCTCGAATTTGACAGCGAGATAACCTTCGGTGGTGCCGATGTCTCCCCAGCTCTCGGCGCTGGTGTCATCGTATATCAATTCGCAAGGGTCATTCAGGCGAAGACTGACATTGACGTTCGGACATTCGGCATCAAGGCACTGGACAGAAGCCTGGACGGTGAAGCTGTTGCTCTTGGGTACGGTTATGTCGGAGGTGGGGCTGGTGAGGGAGCAATCGAGATTGCCCCAGGGGATATTCCACGTGATTGTTTCGATGTCGGTATTGTCGTCGGAATCGGAGGCCTGGACCTGGATTTGCCACTGGCCTGAGTCGGCGATGGTCAGATTGGTGTTATATGTGAAATAGCCTGCACTGTATGTTACCTGGTTATCCACGAAATAATGGTCGTCGGGGAGGTTTATCAGTTTCAAATGGACGTTGGGGTTTTCCTGGGGGTCGGTTGCATTGATTCTAATCTTTTGGAGGTTGTCGCCATATTGAGCCAGTCGGCAGTCCTGCCAGGTGGAGTTTATGAGGCAGTCAACGCTGTTAATGACCGGCAGATTAGGGTCATCAACATTGATAACTATTGCATCGGAAACGCCGGTTATGCCTACATTGTTGCCGGCCTTGACGCGCAAGGTGAACGGCGCATTCGTGTTGGGGACAATATTCCACTGAGCGAGGCCGCTGCTTATGTCGGACTTGAGGTAGACATTTAAAGAGGGCGGGTTTGGATTGCCATTGGCATCAATGGTGAACAGAATATCCTCATTTTGCTCTGTAATAAGAAATGCTATTTCATCGACATCGCTTTGTACAGCATCCTCGAGAGCGGCTTTGACGTTTACCTGTTTGAGACCTGGGGTGCCGCAGGCAAAACTCTTTATGGGATTGATGAGGCTGGAATAGTCGGCGTCTTCAGCGTCGTAAATGGTGTAGGCGTTGGTGCAGGGGTCGTATGTGCTGTTTACCAGGCTTATCTGTGCGACCGCATCGACGTTCGGGTCTGTAACATATAGATTGAGTGTTGCTGAATCAATCTTGGCATCGCCGGCAAAACCTGAGATGTCGAATTTGACATAGTATCTGTTTATGTTGTCATTGTTGGGGTCGATTTGGTATTCGGTGATGACCTCAATGTCATTGAAGGTCAGCCAGTCGTTGTCGCCGACGTCGTGGGAAACCAGCTTAATGTAGCTGGTGCCGCCGGGGTTAAGGTCTGCAAGGACGGCAGGGTCGTCGGAAACGAACCAACAGTCCGGCGATGGAAGCGCACCGCCGCCACCCTCAGCAGGAATGCAGTCGCCGACAAGATGCAGGTTGTTGCCGTTGGCGTCGGATGTGTAGACGTACCAGCCCGCGAAAGGCGGGTAATCAAAGTGCATCACGAGGTAATTTTCCATTCTGACCTTCAAAGTCTTGACCACACCTGGTGGAATTTCGAATTCGTAGAGTTCCTGTGCGTCTTCTCCGATGGCACCGATGCCGTCTCGTGGTTCGAGGTCTCCGGTGTTGTACTCTGATGCGAACTGGGCGCCAATCACAGCGGAACCCGGATTATCATACTTGACATAAGTATCATCGTTCACGTCTTTGACCACTACGGTGTCGTAAGTGAGCGTGCGTGGTCCGTTGTTGGGGTCGGGAGGCCGGCCGCCGGGCGGCTGTCCTCCGGGAGCTTCCAGGACTTTTTGCGAGATTGTGAGTATCGGCGAATTCTCGCTGTTGTTTGCGTCGATGGTAAATAACTGGTCATTGTTGCGCTGCCTGATTTGGAAGGCGATGACATTCTGATTTGCACCCAAGGCTTCATCAACAGCGGCCTTGACGTTCAAACTTATGGTTCCTGTGTTTTCGCAGCTAAAGCTTTTTATTGGGTTGGCCAGGCTGGAATAACAGGGGTCGTTGGCTTCGTGCAGCGCCTGGGCTGAGTCGGTCGGCAGAAGCGTGTTGTCAACGAGATAGGCGTCAGCGATGCAGTTCTCGACACCTTGTGTAACGTTGATTTTCAAACGGGCGGCAGTCAGCTCGTTCGAGAGGTCGATGTTGTTCAAGTCGAACTGGACATAATATTGGTAAACCTCATCGTTATTTGGGTCAATTTCGTATTCAATTATGACCTCAATGTCGTTGAAGGTCAGCCAATCGTTATCGCCAACGTCGTGAGAGACCAGCTTTATGTGACTGATACCGCCTGGATTGAGGTCGGCCAACGCATTGGGGTCGTCTGAAATGAACCAGCAATCAGGCGGTGGAGTTTCACCACCACCACCCTCGGCAGGGATGCAATCACCGACAAGATGCAGGTTATTACCATCGGCATTGGATGTATAAACGTACCAGCCGGCGAAAGGCGGGTAATCAAAATGCATCACGAGGTAATTTTCCATTCTGACCTTCAAAGTCTTGACCACACCTGACGGAATTTCGAATTCGTAGAGTTCCTGGGCGTCTTCTCCGATGGCACCGATGCCGTCTCGGGGTTCAAGATCGCCGGTGTTATATTCGCCCGGCAGCGTTGAGCCGACCATAGAACTATTCGGGTTAAGCGATTTTGTGTAGGTCTGTTCCGAGATGTCGAGCATAGTCTGCGCGTCGAAGATGAGGGGTACATCAGTTTCGACGGTGTAGCCGCTCAGGATGCCAAGCTCGTTCGGGTTGTCATCTGTTGTGGACATAATTGTCGTGGAGTTAATATCGACAAAGTCATTGCAGTCATAGCCTTCGCAGAACTGTGCATAGACCAGTACCTCGCCACATCCGTCGCTTCCGAAACAATCGACCTTAGTGGTTAGTGTGAACTGCTGGCCAACCGTAAATGTGTCTGTTGCATTTGGTTCGGTAATGTTTACTTTCAGTTCGGCCGGCTCGGGTGGTATGTTGTCGAGTGCCTTTTCGACGTTGATTCTGCCCCAGCCGTAGATGTTGTCCCAGCCCGGGCTGCCGAGTTCATCAGCGTTTTCTTCGAGGATGGTTTTGACCTGTTGAGGAGTTAAATACGAATTTACCTCCAGCAGCAATGCCGCTGCTCCAGCGACATGTGGGGTGGCCATGGATGTTCCCGCGGCTTGGATATAACGTGTTCCGTCGACGACAAAATAATTATCGTAGCACTCGTACCCGATAAGGTACATACAATAGAGAGGATTGTTGGCCACGAGGGTGCTGAATGTGGAAACGATTTCAGGATAATTGGTTCCTCCGATGAGGTCTCCACCGGGTGCGACGAGGTCAAGTTCCGAGCCGCCGTCGGAGTATGAGGCAATGTTGTCGAGCTTGTCAACGGCACCGACAGCGATGGCTTTGGAGGCACATGCTGGTGAGACCATTTTAGTGGAGTCGCCGTCGTTACCCGCTGCGCAGACAACGACTACACCGCAGGGGTCAACAGCGTTGTTTACGGCCTGGGCCATGTCGTCGTAGTCACAGGTTCCGCTGTAAAGACCTTCCCCAAGGCTCAGGCTGATGATATCAGCGCCCTGTTCGACACACCAGTTGATGCCAAGAATAACATCGGATGCATACCCGGCACCGCTATAATCGAGCACTTTTGCGCTCATCAGTGCGACGTCGTGGCTGACACCTCGGTACTGCAGTCCCTCCGAAGCGATGATGCCCGCACAGTGAGTGCCGTGGCCGTGGTCGTCCATTGCATCTTCGGTGTAAGTGGTGAAATCGAATTGAGCGATTACCTTACCCTGTAAATCCGGATGGGTGTAATCGATGCCGGTATCGACGACACAGACGTTAACGCCCTGGCCGGTAATCGCGTTGTCCCAGGCATAATCGGCATTGATCTGGTAGGCGGAATCTTCCAATAAGGCGTACACCCGGCGGTCTTCCTTGAAACTCTTGAAACGCGGCAGCTCCTTGAGTCTTTCGACTTTATCGGGAGCTATTTCGATGACGATTTTGTTTTTCAACCTGCCGTAGTTATGGATGATACGCCCACCGAGGCGTTTGGCCGCCTGGAGGTATTGTGCCCGGCGCGACTTTAGAGCCGCTTTGGAGAGTTTTTTCGAAGCGGCTGGTTCTTCGTCAAGCTCGACGATGAAACGCTTGGTGTCGGACGAAATTGCACTATCCTGGCGAGCGAGGCGAGCAGGGGCCGGCAAATTATTGTCGAGGGCTTCAGGATAGATTGGTCGTTCACCGGACAATAGACGCCAGATTACCGGCTCGTTTGGTCTGCCGATGTACTGGACCATACCCTGCTCGTCAATGAATACACAGGTAGGAACTCGTTTAACACCGTAACGGGCGCTGATAATGCCGGTTTCGTCAACGAGTACGTTGTATGCGGGAACCTTGTCTGCGAAGAAATCGGCGACCTGGTCGATATTTTCGCGTACGGCAATAAAAAATATTTTCAATTCATCATCCAGCGACTGGGATAGACTGTCCAGGATTGGCAGAGCGGCATCGCAGTGCGGGCATGAGGTAGTACCAAATAGAAAAAGAGCGTTTTGGCCTCGCAACGAACTTAGCGCGACCTTTCGACCATTAAGGTCTGTGAGGGAGAAATTGGGGGCAAGCTTCGAGAGCGTTGCGGCGAGGACCGGTTCGGCCCAAAGCAATATTAGTACGGTCAGCCGGAAATATTGACGAATTCTTAGCATTTTATTAACATAGTCTCTATACGAATCTATAAGTCTATAAGGGTCATATATATTATACCACATATACGCCGAATTTCTACGTTCAAAATCCAGTAAAACGGCAAATATCGGTTAATACAGGCGGTTATATTCTTGACATATTCGCCGCTTTATCGTAATAGATAGTGAGCTAAAGTACCTGATCCTTCGACTTTGCTCGGGACGGGAGTTAAAAAAATAATCAATAGTCAATAATCAATAATCAATTTTGGGTCCCCGTAGCTCAATTGGATAGAGCGTTGGCCTCC
>CAZWKM010000066.1:0-8295 GCA_964634165.1 uncultured Pirellulales bacterium
ATCCGGTGGTTCCGTATCCGTTACCCGATCCGGATTCAACACCGCCTGATACCACGAAACCGGTCAAGGTGTACATTTTGTCAGGTCAATCAAATATGGTGGGAATGGGTAATATCAGCGGTTCCCAACCGGGAACCCTGGAAACCATCGCGAAGCAGGAGAACAAGTTCCCGAATCTGGTGGATGATGCCGGCGCATGGACGGTCCGCAATGATGTGATGTACCGGGGAGTGATCACCGCGATCGGCGACGGCCTGCTAACGCCGGGCGTCATGGGCGGCACGATAGGACCCGAAATGGGGTTTGGTCACGTTATGGGATATTACTACGACGAACCGGTCATCGTTCTCAAATCCTCCCAGGGCAATAGAAGCATCGGCTGGGACTGCCTGCCGCCCGGCAGCGTTAGCTACGTCTACAACAACACCAACTATGGCGGCTACGGAGACTACGGCAACTGGCCGGTGGGCGACAACCCTCCCACAACGGGTGGTTGGTACGCCGGCAAGCAATACGACGATTACTTCCTCGACGAAGCCGACATGGGCCCCAAGGACTGGGTGGACGCCAACCTCTACACGTCCGGTTGCCAAGTCCGTAACGGCGGGATTGTCTACAACTGCAAGGCGGAACACACCTCCAGTGCGGCCTCGGAACCGGGGATTGGCGCGCAATCTTCCACCTACTGGGACGTCCACTCGATCTTCAACGTGACCGACATCCTGGACAATTTCGCCTCCGAGTACCCGCAGTATGCGGCCCAGGGATTCGAGATCGCCGGGTTCGGCTGGTGGCAGGGGCATAAGGACCAATATGATGTGTCGTACGCTGATCGCTACGAGTTGAACTTGGTGAACTTAATCAATGAGGTGCGGGAGTACTACGAGAACCGCTATCCGGACAACATCAGCCCGAATGCGCCCTTCGTGGTGGCCACCATCGGATTCAACGGCGTGCCCTACGATCCGGACAGCGCTTATGGGAAGATCCACGCGGCCCAGATGGCCGTCGCTGACCCGGTGAAACACCCGGAGTTTGACGGCAATGTTATAACCATGGATACGCTGGATTACTGGAGGACTGTAGAGGAATCTCCGGTAAGCCAGGGCCATCACTATAATCGAAATGCCGAGACCTTTATGCTGGTCGGTGACGCCATGGGCCGGGGGATGATAGAGATGCTGGCGACACTAATGACTATCTCGGGTAATGCCGGTCTTGCCGGAGTTGTTATGAGCGGTCTGCCGGGCAATCCCGTCTCAAGCGAGGGGGGCATATACTCAGGTTTTGTTCAGGAAGGCTGGAGCGGCACAGTGACGCCGACATTAGCAGGTTATCTATTTACACCTCCGAGCATAACATACACGGACGTAACCACCGATCAGCTTAACCAGGACTACACTGCTCACAGTTTGATAGGCGACATTAACCTCGACGGCAAGATTACCCTGGTGGATTATTCACAATTAGTCTCGTGGTGGCTGGAGACCGGCTGTGAGGAAAGTAACAATTTTTGCGATGGCGCTGACATTGATCAGATGTCCGATGTCGGTCTGGATGATCTGCTTATCCTGGCCGAGAATTGGCTGGCAGGTGTGATTGTAGAACCACCTGGCCAGGCAAGTAATCCGCATCCATACAATGGCGCAACAGACATCGATATAAACGCTGATTTGAGCTGGACGGCTGGCTCTCGTGCCCCATCGCACGATGTGTACTTCGGCACGACCAATCCACCGCCGTTCATAGGCAACCAGACTGCTGCAATATTCGATCCCGGCACAATGACTATAAGCACTACGTACTACTGGCGTATCGATGAGGTCGGTCCCTATGGCAGCAAAACCACCGGTACAGTCTGGAGCTTCACGACTGAGTTGGGCCCACCGCCGCTCTAAGCAGTTTGTTACAATCTCATGTCAGGTTAAAGGGCTGTGAAACTTTTTGTTAGGAGATTTAATGATGGTAATGAAAATGAAAGTAATGTTTGTAGTGGCGCTGGCAGTCTTCGCAGGACCGGCACAGGCGGGACTTGAGGGCGAACTCGGTATCCTGACCCCTGGCACCCTGGCGGGCAACAATCCCGCCACTGGCGACCCATGGGCGGAGGGGGATAATTATCGCTTCGCTTTTTTCACGAGCGCCAGAACCACCGCAGAGTCGGCTGATATATCCACTTACAACACGTTCGTGCAAAATCTCGCCAACGCCACCACTGTTTATGACATAGGCGAAGACGAGGGCGTTACTTGGAAGGTCATCGGCTCCACAGATGCCGTGGACGCAAGAGACAACACCTCGACCAATCCGACCGTTGACGGGTCCGGCCATGCCATATTTCTTTTGGACGGTAGTACTCTCATAGCCAGCGACTACGCAGACTTATGGGACGGGGATATTCAGCATATAATTGACCTTACTGAACAGGGAGATGTGGATACGTATTGGCCGTGGACCGGCACATACACCGACGGTACCGCTGCACCGGGTCATCCCACTTCATACGGCGCTTTAGGTTCGAGCGGTCAGGTTGGTCAGGGGAACTCAGCCCGAGCTGACCAGTGGATTTGGCGGACGTGGACTGGGGATCCGCCTAGTGGCGAGCTGCAGATGTATGCTTTATCGGAGCCCTTGGTTATCGTTGGCCCGAACTATATTACTCCGGCTGACGGGGCAACGGTTTCGGCTGGCAATGTGGATTTACGCTGGATAAATATGGACCCGGTTACTCCTCCAGTGTATGTGGATGTCTGGTTTGGTACGGATCCTAATGATTTAACGGGCGTACATTACAAGAAGGTTGTTCCCGGCGGCGCAGATACGACTACCGTTACGGTCAATGCTCCTACTGTAGGAGAAACATACTACTGGCAGGTGAATTCGTATCTTGACGGCAGTCCAACCGGCGATCCGATCGAAGGGGCAGTGCATTCATTTGTTACATCCGATATTCCTCCTTCTTCTGTCGATGCCGGTATAAACATGATTACATGGTCAGGTCAGGCGGTGCAATTGGATGCTGCCGTTGAAGATGACGGTGTGTCAAACTTGACCTATGCCTGGAGTGCGGACCCTGCCGGCGGTGTTAAATTCTCAGACCCTAACGTTGAAGATCCAAATGTTACGATTACCAAGGCTGCCGGCGATGCGGAAACCGTAACGCTGACACTTGCCGTTCACGACGCAGATAACCCGACGCCTGTGGAAGATACTGTGGAAATTGACGTGTACGATGATGCCTGTAAGGCGGGTCGTATTGGCAAGTGGCGGCTGGCGGATAACCCAACTGACTTTGATGGAAACTGTATTACAAACCTCGAAGATTTTGCTGTGATTGGCAGAACATGGCTTCATGGTTCTCAGCTTGAAGAACTTGCCTTGATGGCCGCAGCATGGCTTAATGATTATTCGTTAACAACAAGCCTCTTAAACGACATCCAGCTTGAAAAAGAAATGGAAACCGAACTTCTTTCGGCAATAAGTGCTCTTAAAGATCATATTACAGGCACAACTACTCTGGATGCGAGCCAGATAGAAACGTATAAATGGACCGTCGATTCACATAGTGATATCTTTGGTTACAATGAAACTATTATAGCGGCATGCTTCGATCTGGTTGAAACTTATGACAATTTAGTTGGCCCTCTTTGGGTTGTTGGCAGCCCAATGCAGGGAGGCTTTACCAGAAGTACTGCAGTTAATGATATACACTGGACAATATATAATGTCATGCAATACATCATGGATGAGACTTACACGGAAAAAAACACCTTAAGATATGAAGACCTCTTCGACGGATTTAGATTTAAAAGTTCAGCTAATTTTCCAGGAGCCGTAAATCCGCCCGCAGACCCGGATCAAACTCATACAGTAACCATAAACGGAAGCTATTTAAAAACATTTGGTCACAATACGATGTATACTGGTTCGCCTGCAAGAAAACCCACTGGAACTTATTTGGCACCAGGAACGATCGCAACGGTCACGGTTCCACCGTCAATGGTAGGAAAAGGTTATACAGTTAGAGTGGGTGCTCACAACTGGGATTTTACTGGTAAATCACAAGTTAAACGACTGGATAGATCTTCACTTGTTTATAGTATTAATAGTGCTGAAGTGAAAGTAGCAAGCCCTCTTGGTGGTGGAATTTATATAGAAGTTCCATACCTGGCCGATGCCGGTATTGTTGATGTGCAGGTTAAAAACGCCGTTCGTTCGCCGTACTTTTCTGCGAAAAGCTTCCACAGAACATCGCTTTCCGAATGGCAAAACATAGAACGTAACCATCCGGCTCCATGGGCGGATTTCCAGTCGGAAAAGTTTATAATGAATGTTCCAACCAGCTGGATTTATAATTTTGATGACCCTGTCACCTTGATGGAAGACTGGGATGCCGCAATGGACGCCATAAACGACTTGATGGGTTACCCCCATGACCGCGGCAAAGAAACAATGTATCCTCAAGTCGATGTGCTAATGCGTGCTAATTTTTACGCACCAGGTTATCCTTCTGTTAATTTAAAATATAACCCTAATACCGATTATGGCGGCAACATTAATAATTACCTTATCACAGGGCCACAACATGCACCTGACTATCTATTTCATGAAGAGGGTCATGGTTACCTCTTTGTTAAATTTCCTGGCGAAATGGAGTCTGCTGTCAACTTACTGCACGTGCCAGTCTGGCATCAAAAATTTGGATACGATTTAGATACGGCTTTCCGTAAATCCCGTGGTTTTAACAACCCATACCGCACATTAGATAATACTGCGGTTACCTGGATGACGGTTTTTAACTTCTCACCGCGTGAGGTGCCAATGGCGGAAGCAGAAAAGGCATACCAACTCAAAGGTCATGCTAAATTTGTTGACATAGCAAGGCTTTTTGGCTGGGAAGGTCTAAATGCTTTTTGGTATTCAATTAACGTCGATTATGAAAATGGGATCTTCTGGTCAAGACATGGCTCTGATATAGACGACCTTATTTTAAGATGGTGTGAAAGTGTAGGCGTTGATCTTACACCGCTTTTCCATTTTTGGGGTACCCATCCTGTAAATGCTAATGCTTTAAAAGCTGCTATTGCAGCCGAAAACCTGCCGGCATCTGCCGAAATTTACGATACGCTTGTCAGGTACAAGTCTCTGGTGCCGGAAGACAATCAAGCTTTCCAGGATTTCGCATTGAATTGGTGGGGAAAACAGCCCAGCATAAACGGGTATTGGACCGAAAGGGAACATGCAAGGCAGTGGGATGACCAAATATTGTGGGACCCCCAACTGCTGCCGAATGGGGAGATATTTGATGAAAGTTCCTGCACCAGAATCAAAGAAGTCATGGACGAACTTATCGACCTGTATTTTCCGGGCGGGCGGCCATAAGGATAAGAGACTATCCGGACTTTGACGCCGATTGTATTACAAACCCCGAAGATTTAGCTGAGATGGCCGCAGCGTAGTTAACACAAACTCGTGTCCGGGAAACCGGTGGCGATACATTAAAAGGAGATACCATGACTGACATCGCACCAAAACCTAAACCTCAACCCTCAACACGGTTCCGAAAGATAGTTGCCGGAGGTTCCCCAATGAATCTTCTTCGTTTGACTGGAATCGCTATTCTGACGATGACTGCCTTGGTGAGCCTAGCGGAATCGGCTGACACGGCAAAACTCGGCTATCACCAGATTCGCACTGATGCAGAAGGGTACATCCTGCCGTGGTATTCAGTCGAACTCGGCACAGCCTACGACCACAACCTGCGCTTGGTCTGGTCGTTTTGGAAGGGAATGGGCGACTGTCCCAATGGGGTGCGCTATTATCTTCAGCACATGGTCTGGAGACCAGAGCACGACGGGCGAGGGGTGGCCGCGTCCCAATTCTCCATGGCACTCTCCTCGTGGAACCTCCTCTATGCTTACACTGGCGACCGTGCGGTTCTGGACGACATGGTTCACATCGCGGATTATTGCCTTTCGCACGGCCTCTCGAAACCGGACGCCCGATGGCCAAACCTTCCCTACCCGTATAACACGGACATTCACTCGGGCGTTTACGACGGCGACATGAAAGCAGGGAAAGGAGTTCTCCAGCCTGACAAAGCCGCCGACTTCGGCGCCGAGCTTGTCGTTCTGTACAAGATGACGGGGACACGCAAGTATCTCGACGCCGCCGTGGCAATCGCCAATACACTTGCCGACAAGGTTGCGGCCGGAGACGCCGATCACTCGCCGTGGCCCTTCCGCGTGAACGCGCAGACGGGCAAGCTTCCCCAAGCGGGTGTCCGCCGAGTACACCTCGAACTGGACGGGGGCTTTGCGCCTCTTCGACGACCTCATTCGGCTTGAGGCCGGGAAGATACGCGCCTATGCCAAAGCCCGGGAGACTGTGAGTGCATGGCTGAAGCAATTCCCGATGAAGACCAATAAGTGGGGACCGTTCTTCGAGGATGTTGGGGAATATTCGAACACGGAGATCAACCCGGACACCCTGGCCTGGTACATCCTCGATCACCCCGAGTGGGACGCGACTTGGAAACAAGACGCTCGTGCGATCCTTGACTGGACGGCCGCGACGTTCGGCAATCCGGGGTGGGCCAGCTACGGTGTGCTCGCGATCAATGAACAGACCTCCTACGAGGTCCCCGGCAACAGCCACACCGCACGACACGCTTCTGACGAACTGATCTACTGCGAGAAATCGGGAGACACCACAAGAAAGGCGGACGCGATCCGGCAATTGAACTGGGCCACGTACATGGTTGATGACGACGGCAAGAACCGTTACCCGAATGACGACATCTGGTTAACGGACGGGTACGGCGACTACGTGCGCCACTACCTGAGAGCCATGGCAAGCTGCCCCGAGTTGGCTCCCCTCGACCAGAATCATCTATTGCGAAGTTCTTCCGTGGTTCAAAACATCAACTACGATGACCGCGCCGTTACCTACACCAAGTTCGACGCCCGTTCTAGCGAGCGTCTCAAGTTTGGTGCCTGGACTCCACGTCACATCAAGGGTGGTACCATGATTTGGAACAAGGACAGTAAGGTGCTGGAAGTCCGAGCCATCGAGAAGACGGTCATCATCTCGCAGTAGAGGCTGGGGTCGGAGAGTTTGACCTCGACCAAAAACCATGTGGATTTTTCTAAGAATTCTTGAAAATTCTTCAGATTTTTCTTGAAAAAACGTAGATAATCTGGTATTAGTATAGTATATTTGTGTTTGTCTCCGTATTTTTGTGCCTTGAAGCACAAATTTTTACAGTTCTTTATGAAGGAAGGAGGTATCGCTGAATCCCGAAAAGTTGTGGTATGTGAGCACAGGTTATTGTAAAGGTGAAGATTTGGTTGGTATTAGTGCTTTGTTAAAAGTTGTTTGAGACACGCATAAAACGAGATGTCAGAAATCAGAGGTCAGAGATCAGAAATTGAAAATTATCGTATATCCTAAATTCTGTATTCTGTTTTCTGTATTCTGCCTTCTGTTTTCGGTGCTTGTCGGAAACAATCCGGCAAACTGCCGGACTTTGGCTTGCAGCCAAAGTAAGGGACAATTTCAGTTTTAATTTTTGAAGGAGGACTACGATGTCTAAAAAATTGATTTATTTAATGTCTTTTGTTTTGGTGTTGGCCGTGACGGGAACTGCTTCGGCCGACCAGTGGGACATCACTGTCCCGGATGCGGGCTTTGATGACCACGTTCTTGCGGAGGGTGATTGGGTATATGTTGGCGAGGGTCCTTATGCTGAGACTAGTGATTATACCGGGCCGTGGCAAAGTGCTGGCGGCGACGCCTGGATTGATAACGGTTATTACGCGGCCGACGGCGACTTACCGGCCCTGAGCGGCAACAACAAATTGTACGGGTATGAAGACAATGAAGACTATGTCTACCAGATTCTGGACGAGACATTTATTGAAGGCAGAACGTACACATTAAGCGTCTGGGCGGGAATAGCGTGGAGCGGCTACGCCGACGGTTGGTCGCTTTACTTTACCGGAGAAGATTATAACAACAACCTGATTGAGGTAAGCGGCAGCGCACTGGTGGGTGACTGGCAGCAGGTCAGTTTAGTATATACCGCCACCGCCGCCGACGCCGGAAAAAAGATCGGGATAAAAATGAAAGGGGATCCCTACGTCAACTTTGAAGACGTAACACTTTCGTATGATTATGATCCTGCGATAGCAATGAATCCAATTCCGGCCGATGGGGCGACAGATCTGTGCCCCAAGGTGGTTCTTAGCTGGACGCCGGGCGCGTTTGTGGGGGCGTTATCACCCAAGCACAAGG
>CAZWKM010000067.1:0-8279 GCA_964634165.1 uncultured Pirellulales bacterium
CCGGAATAATAGGCTTAGGCGTTTACCTTTTGATGCTACTGTCCTTGTTCATTCGAGGTATAAAGGCGCTTCATATAGAGAAAAGGCCGTTTCAGAGGACGGTGCTCCTAACATCTTTCATAGTGTTGATTAACCATATGATTTTTGAACTGACGGGGGATTTTTTCTGGTCCGTGCAATACAGTGCGATATTTGCAGCATTCATGGGACTGCTGTGCAGTTTATCTAGACAGGCACTGGATGAGAACTATTATCAAGGCGAAGACTATTATGGGGGTGAAGATGAAAAGGAAATAGCAGTTTGAGATCGCCGGGTTTATTTTGGCATTTTTATTTGTGATTGCATAAGAGAATAAAAATCTATGCGAAGCTCAATAGATGAAGCTAAAAAGCGGTTGTTAGTCAATATAGGTACAAACATACTGGTTGTGGTTGTAAGCGCACTGGTAGGAATTTGGCTGACTCCGTATTTGATACGAAATCTTGGGCTTGAATTGTATGGAATTATTCCTTTATTTCTCATGATTTCGCATTATTTTAACCTTTTTATCCTGATGATTACGGGGACCGTCGGCAGGTTTGTGGCATTAAGTTTTGGTAGAGATGATTTTGAGAAAGCGAGTTTATATTTTAGCACAGCTTTCTTTTCCTTGATGTCACTGTCTTTATTGCTGCTGGTACCGACTATTTTTATTGCCATATGGTTGCCAAAGCTGTTTCAGATACCCTCGGGCCATGAAAGCCAGGCAGGAATTCTGTTCTTCCTTGTCATACTATCATCGTTCATAGCTGCGTTATCCAGCCCTTTCATGGTAAGCACGTTTGTAAAGCATCGGTTCGATTTGGACAACCTTGCTAGAATTCTAAGCAGGGTCGTGCAGGTTTTGATTTTGGTCTTGTGTTTTAAGTTTTTGTCAGCTTCAGTGACATATTTTGGCTTATCGCGTGTTGGAGTGGGACTGGTCATATTAGCCTCAGGCGTGTTGTTTGCAAGATGTCTTACACCGGAATTGCGTTTGCGCATTGTTTTGTTTAAGTTCAAAGCGTTCCGTGAGATGGCAGGGATGGGAGCCTGGATTACAGTGAATCAGATAGGAGCGCTTTTATACCTAAGCATAGATTTAGTGGTTATCAATATATTTCTGGGTCCTGAACAAGGTGGCTATTATGCCCCAATTACTCAATGGGTTATTATGTTAACCATGCTTGGAGCAGCTATAGGTAGTGTGTTCAGGCCGATAGTTTATGAATACATATCGAAGCGGGATCTGGGTACATTGGCTTTTCAAACCCAGCGTTCCATTAAATTTATGGGAATGGCGATGGCATTGCCCATAGGTTTAATTTGTGGTTTGTCCAAGCCCTTACTTGAAAGGTGGCTGGGGTCTTCCTTTAGCGAATTGAGCCCTTTGATGTGGTTATTGGTCGCGCCTTGCATAGTGAATATTGTCGTCAGGCCGATGTTTTCCATCCCTACAGGAATGAACAAAGTTCGGCTTCCAGCAATAGTTACACTTGCTGGTGGAGTGGCAAATCTCTTCGTATCAATCCTGTTAGTTAAATATACGGATTTGGGCATATATGGAGTCGCGTTAGCAACAGTTTTTTGTCTAACAAGTAAGAACATGATTTTCACTCCCATTTATACAGCACTAATAATTAAAAAACCTTCTACAGCGTTTTTCAAACAGCTTGTTACAGGGATAGCTTTGGCTGCAACATTATCTTTAGGAGCGTGGCTTTTAAGTAATATATATGATTTAGCTACTATTCCGCGTTTGGTGGCAACATGTGCATTGATAGCTGTGGTTTATTGTTTGCTGTGTTATTATCTAATACTCAACAAAGATGAAAAGGAATTCGTTAGATCTATTATCGTCGGTTATATCAAGAAGGGGGATGTTGATGTCTGTTCGTAACCAAAAAAATGTTTGTAACATGGTCGTTGCAAACAATCTGTGTATTGGCTGTGGCCTGTGCGCAGCAATTTGCCCACATAATAACTTAAGAATCGAGTTCAATGAATTCGGGGAATATATAGCATTAAAGCAAGGTGAGGAGTGTCCGGATTCATGCGAGCTTTGTCTCAAAGTATGCCCTTTTGCCGTTGAGGACCAAGACGAAGATACGCTTGGCAACGAATTGTTCGCGAATGTTTCCGGGATAAAACACACGCCTGAAACCGGATATTACCTTGATTCGTTAGTCGGGTATTCAACGATTGGGGGTCATCGAGAAAACGGTGCTTCAGGTGGTATGGCAACCTGGATGCTGGAAACGCTGTTGAAAGAGAATATGGTTGATTACGTGGCTTGTGTGTCACCCACACAGGAATCCGGCAGGCTTTTTGAGTATGTTCTTGTGAGCGAACCTGAGCAAGTTCGCAGTTGCAGCCGTTCCTGTTATTATCCGGTTGAAACGAGTGAAGTTATTAAGCATATTCTATCAAATGAAGGACGCTACGCCATCATTGGCTTGCCGTGTTTTTGTAAAGCCATTCGTTTAGCAATGCAACTGAGCCCAAAACTTCAGGGCAGAGTCAAGTTTGTATTAGGCCTGGCGTGCGGTCAGACAAAGAGCAAATCTTTCGCAGAATATATATGTGCACTGGGCGGCGGTGACCCTAATTGCCTGGAGCGGTTTAGCTTTCGTGTCAAAGATCCAGGCCGTCCGGCATCAGATTTTGGGATGAAATCTGTATGTCGGACCGGGACAAAGCAGGTTTATGAGAATGTGGTTTTTTGGACAGAGGGGATAGCGCCAATCTGGTGCAACCGCTATTTTACTCTCAATTCTTGCAACTTTTGTGATGATTTATTTGCTGAGGTCGCTGATGTGTGTTTTATAGACGCTTGGCTACCTGAATACTCTTCCGATTGGAGGGGGCACAGTATCGTTTTGGTAAGAAGTAAGACACTTTGCGACCTTTTCAAAAGCTCGGTTGAAAAGGGTTCGTTATTATTAAAAAATTTGAATATCAGCGACGTGATTCTAAGTCAGCAGGGAGGACTGGATACAAAACGTGGCGAAATGAGAGAAAGATATCATCTTGCTAAAAAGGCAGGGCTGTTAGTACCGAAAAAGAGGATACATCTTTGTCATTCAAGGTTGTCTTTCGGGAGAAAAAGAGTTGTTAAAATGACGTGGATAATTTCCGAGAAAAGCGGCAAAGAATGGATTTTGGCGAAAAAACAACTGCCGGATTTTCATAAAAGATTCGAGCCATATATAATCCGTCTTAGAAGGGCAGAACTTTTTGACAGGGTAAGTCGCATTCCGATGGGAATAGTACGGCGGTTACGAAGGGTTTTTAAGAGTATGACTGGAAGACCACTCCTATGAGAATCCTGAATAATTGATAGGGAGTTATTCGGATGGATGACAGCAATCCACTCTTTATTTTAGCGGGTAATGGTTCTAACTATAACCGTGGTTGTGAGGCAATACTGCGAGGGACGGTTCGTATATTGCGTAATCATTTTGATAAACCAAGATTTTTGGTAGTTAGTTCATACCCGAATAACGAGGAGTTTAAGCAGCAGTGTCTTGAAGAAACAGATACGTCGATAACACATAAGAAGATGTATAAGATTAACAAAAGGTTTGATTTTCTATGGTTTCTGATGAACGCTTTGAAACGAGCATATCCCCAAGCAATAAAGCACATCATATACAAAGACCTAAAGCCGTATTTAGGTGAAGCCAAGGTGGTTTTGGCGCTTGGGGGTGATAATTATTCTTTGGGTTATGATGACTCATTGCCCCGTAGGTGTACAGATTTGGATGATATTGTTGTAGCAAGAGGAAAGCCATTGGTTATATGGGGAGCGTCAGTTGGTCCGTTTAGCAAGGAGCCCGCTTATGAAGGATATATGATAAACCACTTGCGCAAGGTTTATATTTTTGCCAGGGAAACATCAACTATCGAATACCTGGCCGACAAAGGACTAACAGAAAATGTTTACCGGGTCGCCGACCCGGCCTTTCTGATGGAACCGGAAGAGCCGAAGAAGAAAGCCGGTGGCCTTGAAATAGAGGAAGGCGCGATTGGATTGAACCTGAGTTCTATTATGAAGCGTTACGTAGCGAATGACAATATAAAGCAGTGGATGGAGATGTCCGCAGATATTATCAGTAAGATAATGCAGAAAACAGGCCGGCCGATATATTTAATTCCCCATGTTTTAGGGACTGGAGGAAATAACGATTATATTTTCCTGAAGAATGTCCTGTCAACTATACCGGATGGGAAAGGTCGGGTAGTTTTGGTTCCGCCGGGATTCAATGCCTCTGAAACCAAGTGGATTATTAGCAAAATGTCTGTATTTGCAGGAGCCCGGACGCATTCGACGATTGCATCCTTGTCTTGTTGTGTCCCTACATTAAGTTTTGCATACAGCATGAAAGCGAAGGGGCTTAATAAGGATATTTTCGGCCATACAGGTTATTGTCTTTCGCCGGATGAGTTAACGTCTGATATTGTCTCAGAAAAAATCATGGAAGTGCTGCGGGACTCGAAGGATATAAAGAGGCATCTTGAGCAGTGCATACCTGGAGTTAAGGATTTAGCGATGAATTCGGGGAATATTTTGCGGGTTATTTTGCGGGAGGCGCCATCTTGAGATTAGCTGATTCCGATGGTTGTATCGCGGAAGTTGTTATAGAGGCTACTGTAATTCGATATGGTACCGCGTACGGTAAAATATTCAGCGTGGTACTTCATATGTGCCCATTTATACCAGCAGATTCTTCAGGTGGGAGATAAAATAAATGCGTATTGCTATCTGGACGACGATGTACCCATTGCCGAGATATATGCATCAGGGACATGCTGTGCAGAAAATTGCGTATGCTTTGCGTGAGTTTTGCCCTGCCCATCATGTCGATGTGTATCTTTTCATTTCTTCCATAGGCACACGTTTGCTCAAGTTGTTCTCAGGGAAGTATCGTGTTGCGGCCGATGCGCTCAAAGCCGGACCTTGCGAACCAGGTCTGTATTTTCGACCCATACCCGTGTTCCCAAAGGACATATTTACGAGATTTATAAACCCATTCTGGCAAAGATATATTTTGCCAAATCTGGGGGAGGATACTGAATGTGACCTGATACTTGTGCATATGTGCGACAAATTATCATATGGGGCGGTATTGGCAGGAAAAAAGCGAGGTATTCCGGTTGTACTTGAACTACAGCGTGATATGAACGACCCCGGTAATCTTCCTTCTTGGAGGAAGAAGCTTTTGTTTGAAGCTGTAAAAATGGCTGACGCCGTGGTTTCGCCATCCGCTCATCTCGCGACCAAGTGCCGTAACGCTACGGGGCGGGACGTCCAGATTATTCCGAGCGGAACCGACACTCTTTTCGACGAAAAGCCACCTTCCGACTTGTCACGGAAACGACGGGTCCTTTTCGTTGGCACGCTGGAAGCTAACAAGGGTATCAAAGCATTGCTCCAGACATCGCTAAAGCTGTTTGCTAATGGTATTAATTTTGAGCTGTTTATCGTCGGCGCAGGTTTCATTGGCGAAGGTCCTTTGCGACGTGAGCTGGAAAAGCTGGCTCAAGGACACCCACAGGTCGAGTTCCTTGGTGAGATCACTGCTGAAGAGGTGCGAGAGCAGATGCGTCAGGCACAACTGCTGTGTGTACCCAGCTATACCGAAACCCTCGGTTTGGTCTATATCGAAGCTATGAAACAGGGCTTACCTGTTATTGGTCGCCGTGGCACGGGAATTGATGGCATTGGCGAGGCAGGCCGAGACTATGAAGTGATTAACAATGATGAAGAACTTTACAGTCTTTTGCCTGCTTTACTTGAAGATGATGGTCGCCGCTTACGGCTGGCAGAAGCGGGACAACGTTTGGCTGCTAACTGGACGTGGAAAAATACGGCTTTACAGCATATGGCCATTTTCGAGCGGCTGGTCGATGAACGGAACATTCAATGTAACCAACAGAGCCCGTTAGGGGAACAGAAGTAATTTGCAAAAGGGTTAATTGTTACGAGTAGGGCAAGAGAGTGCGGAGTGGAGGTTGTCAATTACCGCGCTTTGTTAAGATGAGTTCATCAGGCCCGTCAGTCCCGGAGACCGGCCATGAGAATACTGATAATTTGGGCGGAAAGCATCAACAGACACACCGGCGGCACTATACATCTGGCCGGCTGGCGTCATGGTTTGAAATCTTTGGGACATAATATCAAAATAGTTGCACCCTGTTATGGCAGTGGTAAGAGTTCTCCAATTGAGGATGTTTCTTATATTCGTTTGCCCCATCGATGCTTGGCGAGTTTCGTTCTGCTGCAAATTGCTACAGTAGTTTGTCTACCCTACTGGATTATCAGATACCGCCCCGAAGCTATTTGTGTGCGAACGTGTTTTCTGGCCTTCTTAATGGGCTTTATCTGCAGGCTGGCCGGCATACCGATGATTGTCGAAGCCGGGACTGTGGTGGACGCGGAAGTGAGCATGCGAGGCGAGAGCAGGTTTCTGGCCCGTTTGATAAGGATTATCGACAGGCTGAATTATCGTTGTGTCAGTGGTATAACATCTGTTACGACCGGCGCCCGAGAGGAATTTATACGCAGGGGCGCAAATCCGGATACTACGGTTGTCATTCACAATGCGGCGCGGGTGGATGTTATGCAGCCGATGAATCAAAGACAGGCCCGACGACAGTCAGGTCTTGCTGAGGAAGGTTACATTGTCGGATATTTTGGCTCGTTTGCTCCCTGGCAGGGTTTGGATATGCTTGTTGAATCAGCCGGAAAGGTTATTGAAGGTTCATCACAGTCTGTGCGATTTGTCCTGGTGGGTGAAGGGCAAGGCCGCCGGGAATTACAGCAGATGGTTGACCAGTTAGGTTTGAGTCAGTATTTCATGTTTCTTGCACCTGTGTCGTTTGAGCAGGTTGCTGTTTTCAATAATGCCTGCGATGTAACTGTTATTCCGGTTCACGATTCGCGCAGGCTTCAGTATGGTTTGGACCCGCTAAAATTCTGGGATGCTGTCTCTGTCGGTGTTCCGGTACTTGTGCCGGAGGGTTGTCAGTTGGATGATGTCCTCGAACGACTGGGTCTGCCGGGGACTTTTCGCCCTGATGATAGAAAATATCTTGCCGAAGCGATACTTGAGGTTCTGGGGCAAACGGAGCATTACCAGTCCAGACGAAAAGATGTTCACCGAATCGTGTCTGAGCAATACAGTTGGACGCGTGTCGCGGGAAAATTAGCAGAACACTGCCGGCGGCTTGGAGGGAAAATACAGTGACAATGAAGACGTCGGCGCGGATTTTGCAGGTCGCCAATCAGGCGGGACCATTATACCTTTTTATGCTGCCGCTCTGCCGGGCTTTAAGGCAGGCGGGGGCGGAGGTGGAGCTGGCATGTACGCCGCTGGGAGCGTTGTGGGAGCCTTTGAATCAGTTGGATTTCAAGGTGCATGCATTACCGGCGGGAAGTTGGAGCAGCCCGGTAACGTGGTGGATGATTTATCGCAAGATGCGATTACTATTACGAGCAGGTGAATTTGATTTGATGATTGTATGTACTCCGGCGATGAGCTGGGTAGCCCGACCGGCGGCTCATGATTTGGTGCCGGCAAGCATCTATTTTGCTCATGGTCTTGCCTTTGCGCCCGAGCAGCCGAGACTTACACACCTGGTTTTTCGGTGCATTGAACAATTGATGGCAAGATATACTGACGCAATCATCGTAATGAATAGTAACGATGCAGCCGCTTGTCGGAGATTTAAGTTGACCCGTTCAGATGGGCGCTGGTACTACGTGCCTGGAGTAGGCGTTGATGTCGATGCCTATGCCAGCCGGCCGGCAGAACATCTCATAACGAAGCTGGAGCAGGAGTTGGGACTAAGAGCCGGTAAACCGATGGTTCTGTTTTTAGGTCGATTTATTCGGTCTAAAAGGCCTGGTGACGTTCTGGAATTGGCCCGAAAGATAGGTCCCGAAGTTGACTTTGTTCTGGCCGGTGAGGGACCACTGTGGAAGCAAATCAAGGAGGCGGGGGCCAAGATAGGGCCGCACGTAAAGGTGATTGAATTTACCGACCAGGTTCGGTTGCTTCTGGCACGGTGCAGTTTGTTTGTATTGCCAAGTGTTTTCCGGGAAGGGCTGCCTCAGACGCTGCTGGAAGCCCATTCTGCGGGCAAACCTGCGGTGGCTTATGATGTTCGCGGTCCTCGTGATATTATTGAGCACGGCACGACAGGATATTTGGTGCAGCCTTGTAATGTCGATGAGCTGTATGAAGCGGTAAGGAAT
>CAZWKM010000068.1:0-8214 GCA_964634165.1 uncultured Pirellulales bacterium
GGTGCAATGGTAACCAGCCTGACGACTCTCGAAAGGTCCGGCCCGACAAAGGCAATAGTGGCCATCGCGGCGGTCTTCGGCATACTCTGGCTTATAATGCGGTTCATCCAGCCGATACACAGGCTGCTCGGCAGAGTAGTTTGTTTGGTATTCTCAAAAGTGATGTGCCTGTTCATCGCCTCGATTGGCGTGCACATGATAATGTCGGGCCTACAGTATTACTTCATCACCCCTAAATGATACTTTAGAGTTCGTGGCTCGTGACTAAATTCACGAATTACGGTTTTAGAATTTGAATTGGTCTTCGAAGACGGTTTTGAAATCGTAAACATCGTTGAAATCTTCGATTGAATCGGTCGGCTGGGCGCTCATCCACTTGTTCTTTATCATCAGATAGACAATTTCACCGAAATCGCGAGTTGTTTTGACACCCCAGGTATTCAGGACCAGCATTGCCAATCTGCCCCATTTTTTAATGGCCAGCTTCCTCAGTCCCTCACAGAGCGTTTGGCCTCTGACGTGGGTGGGCTCGGTGACAATTTTTTTGACGGTGTAGCCGAGCCCCTCATAAACAAACTTGACCGCCTGGGGGCTGAATCGGCCATCCTCTCTGGCAATTTTATCGAGCGTTTTTTTCATTTCTTTCATTTTTTTTACCGCGAAGCTCGCTGAGAACGCAGAGATAGAATAGATTTAAAAACATTATCCTCTTATTCTCAGCGGTCTTTGCGTTCTCTGCGGTCAGCTCCCTGTCAAAGCACCTTCTGTCCGGGTTTTGCTCCGGCATCGGCTGATAGCATAAAGATATCTTTTCCGCCTGTACCCACTGCCAGGATCATACCTTCGGAGAGGCCAAACCTCATCTTTCGTGGTTTTAGATTGGCGAAGTAGACCACGATTTTGCCGGTCAACTCGTCCGGTTTGTATGCCTTAGTAATGGCGGCCAAGACACTTTTCTGCAGTCCGCCTACATCCAAATTTAGACGCAGCAGTTTGTCGGCACCTTCGACCGCCTCGGCCTTTACCACTTTAGCGATTCGCAAGTCAATCTTTGCGAAATCCTCAATTGTGCATTCCGGCTTGATAGGCTCGACGGGAGCTGCCGCCACCGGTTCGGAGCTTTGATTTTGGGTTCCCGCAAGGCGGGGGCCCTCTTTACTTTCTTCCATCATTGCATTCACCTGTTCTTTATCAATTCTTTCAACCAATCGTTCAAACTCGTTTATTTTGTGATTCGCCAATACCGTTTCGACATCTGCAAAGCTTAGTTTATCGACATTGAGAAATTTTTCCACTTTTTCGGCATATTTCGGCAGGATGGGTTTTAAGTAAATTGTCAGGATGCGCACGGCATTTATTACGGCAGCTAAGGTGGTTCGTGTTCTTTCCAAATCGGTTTTTACCGTTGTCCACGGCTGATTCTGCTCGACGTATCGGTTTGCCTCGTCGGCCAGAGCGATAATTGTTCGGACCACAGATGCATAATTAAGACCCTCGTAGCCCCGGATAATCCGGTCTTTTGCAGCGGTGAGCTTATTGATTAACTGCTCGCCTTTCCCGTCTAATTGACCAAGCCGGGAATCAAGTTTTTTTGTCAGCATCGGGCCGGAGCGAGAGGCGATGTTTGCAAGTTTGCCGACCAAATCGGAGTTAATTTTGTTTACGAAATCTTCTGTTCTCAAATCTATATCTTCGATACTGTCGGTGAGCTTGCTTGCGTAGTAGTATCTTAGGTATTCGGGGTCGAGATACTTCAGGTAGGTGCTTGCTTTTATAAAAGTTCCACGTGACTTGCTCATTTTTTCGCCGTTTACGGTTAAAAAGCCGTGGACGAAAAGTTTGTCGGCGGTCTTGAATCCGGCGCCGATTAGCATTGCGGGCCAGAAAAGTGCGTGAAAATACATAATGTCCTTGCCGATGAAGTGATAGAGCTCGTATTCGTCACTGTTCCAGACCTTGTCGAAATCGAGGTTGTTTTTGTCGCAGTAGTTTTTGGCTGAGGCCATATATCCGATGGGGGCATCGAGCCAGACATAGAAGAATTTGTTTTCCTCTCCGGGTATTTTGAAGCCGAAATAGGGTCCGTCGCGTGATATGTCCCAATCCTTCAGGCCGATTTTGAACCATTCATCGAGTTTGTTTGCCACGGATTTTTGTGTATGCCCTCCGGCGATAAGGTCCTTTAATTGTTTTTCGAAGTCGGCCAGTTTGAAAAAGTAGTGCTCAGAAGTTTTCAGGGTGGGCCCGGCCCGGCAGGTTGCACAATAGGGATTAATCAGCTCGGTGGGCCGATACGTTGCGCTGCAGACTTCACAGGAGTCGCCGTACTGGTGCTCGGCTTTGCACCGCGGGCAGGTTCCGCGGACAAATCTATCCGGCAGTGACATTTTGCAATTTTCGCAATAGGTCTGCTCGACGTTTCGTTTGACGATTGAGCCGGCCTCGTTCAGGCGGCTGAAAATCAGCTCACTAAAATGCTTATTTTCAGGTGAGTGGGTCGAGTAATAATTATCGAATTCAATGTAGAAGTCATCGAAATCCGCTTTGTGCTCTTTTTGCATTTGCTCGATTAGCACCTCCGGTCTTATGCCGGCGGCGCGGGCACTTATCATAATGGGGGTCCCGTGAGTGTCATCGGCGCAGAAGTAGAGACATCGGCTGCCGCACATTTTGTGGAAGCGGACCCAGATATCGGTCTGCAGATACTCGACCAAATGTCCTATGTGTATCGGGCCGTTTGCATAAGGCAAAGCTGATGTTACAACGATTTTGCGAGACATATTTTTCCCTTCAACGACTACTGCTTTGGGACCTCTGCACTATTTTGCGTTTGGGAACCCTTGTCATCTTCCCTGGTGTCCTGCTTATTGCTCTCTGGGGTACTGTCTCGTGCGTCCCGGGCATCCGGCGCCGCATTGACGGATTTCTTCTTTGTGGGGGCAGGGGAGGAGATTACCTCAAGCTCCTCGAGGGGAACAGCGACTTTTTGGCCGTCTTTGAGTTCAACGACAACAAGCTGCGTCAATATCTGGGTGTCGACAACTTTGCCTTCGCCGGATTTGGTTTTTACCTTAGCGTTCTTTTTGGGCAGTCGTTTCTTGAGCTCGGTGTAAGTTTTGTCTTCATATCGCAGACAGCACTTCAATCTGCCGCAATAGCCGGATATCTTCGCAGGGTCAAGCGTTGCCTTTTGCATCTTGGCCATTCGCATATTGACGGGCTTTAAGAGTTTAAGAAACCTCTGGCAGCAGCATTGTTGTCCGCAAGTTTCTACATCTCCAAGTATTTTGGCTTCATCGCGGGAGCCGATTTGACGCATTTCGATTCTCGTCTGGTACTCCTGTGCGATTTTTTTTACCAGCTCTCGGAAATCCACTCGGCCGTCAGACATAAAGTAGAAGATGACTCGCTCGCCGCCAAATATGTGCTCGGCATCGACTACTTTCATCGGCAGGTCCAGTTCTTTGATGAAACGCCTGCAATATTCCATCTCTTCTTTTGCGAGTTTCTGCAGGTGCCGCTCTTCACTTATATCGTCGGCGGTGGCGTAACGAACGAATTTACCGGTCTGGTCGACAGAGAGGTCGATATTGCTGTCATCGAAGTATTTTTTTATCTGGTCGCTGTTTAATTTAAATTGCCCTGCCTTGTAGGAGGTGAGCTGTCCTACGAGGTGGCCCAATTCAAGTCCTTTGTCGGTTTTTACCACGACGCGCGTGAGCACTCTGGGTATTTTGGTTTCGTGGTGCTCGAAGAAGCCGAGCGTGTTCATCCGGCCGTGGCGGACCAACATATATTTTTTATGTTTTGCCTGTTTGGGCTTTGCTGCTGTGGCTTTCGGCATTTCAACTACCTGCTTTACTCAATAACCAATAACAATAATTAATTATGAAACCGTTATTCTATCAGAAAAGGCAAGGTTTAACAATAGCTGCTCGAAAATAAGCTTTTCGTTAACGCTCGACTCTATCCATCGCAGCGTCCTGTAGCAATCGGCGATTTTTTCTGCGGCTTGCTCGGTATCAAAACGCCCGGCCAATTTTTTTATCTGCTCTTTCTGGTCGAAATTGATAAGGTCTTTGTCTTCCGTGACATTCAGTTTCATTGCATCGTGCAAGGCCGATATGATTATTTGCACGACGGTCTTTGCGGCTCTTCGATTGATGTCGGTCCTGCTGGTGGTCTTGTCGAGGTCGGCCCAGGCGGCAGCGAGCTTTTTACCTTTGTCCAAAAGCTGCCCGGCCAAATCGAGAGCATCGTCAAGTCCGTATCTCGCCAGGGAGTTTAGCAATTCTCTCTTGGTTCGATAAAGATTTGCATCAGCCAGTTCAAGTCTTGCCCACTGAGAGGCGCGGCCTAAACTGCCCTGAGAGAGGCGGGCGAAGTACCGGGCCTGTTTTTGTTCGATGCCCATCTCTTTCAATTTGTCGATTATTCTGTCTTCATCTATCGGTGCGAAACGGATTATCTGACATCTTGATTTGGTAGTGGGCAAAAGCCGTTCCATACGGGTGCAGAGCAGGATGATAGAGCAGTATTCGGGCGGCTCTTCCAGTGACTTGAGCAGCGCATTTTGTGAAGATGCATTCAGCCGTTCAGCTTCGCTGACGACAAAGACCTTCCTTTCCGACAACATTGGCCTGGTCGGCACTTTTGCAATTAAAAACTCACGAATGACAGCGATGGGCAAATCAACGGGCGTTTTTTTGCCTTTATTATCTTTGGTGAATTCGAGCAATTCCTTATAGATAGAATTGAAATCGGGATGTGAGCCGGCCTCGAACGGTCGGCAGGATTGGCACGAGCCGCAACTGTCGGCGAATTGGGCGGAGCCGGTTTTTTCTATAACCGGATTTTTGCAAAGCAGCAGCCTGGCCCATTCGCGGGCGGTCTTGAATTTGCCGACACCCTCAGGCCCGGCAAAAATATACGCGTGCGCCAATTTGCCGGAGGCCAAAGCCCGCTGCAAAATAGTAATTGCCTTGTCCTGACAAAAAATCTCTTTGAGTGACATAGTATAGATTAGCCACGGATAAACTATGAAACCGGAGCCTCCCGTATGGGTTATGATACGGGCTCGTTAGACGGCCCAAAGTTTTACGTGGTCGTTAAGAAACGCCACAATAACCTTTATTACAGGAGGCCCATTATGGACAAGTATATCGGATTCGACATCGACAGCAAGAAAACAATTGCATGTGTCGTGCAAAGAGGGAAAAAAGACAGATTCACAACATTAAAAACGCGGATTTTGTTTTTAGCCAGCTTGCTGTTTATTTCAGGATATGAACTGAATTTCCTTGACGGTAAGGGGTGTGAACGCGTATAATTATATTACCTTAAGCAGCTTTGGTAGAAGCAGGAGGTTGATGATAAATGCAGCTCTATAATGTGAATTTCGGCGAAATTTTACGAAAAGGTATCGGTGCGCACAGTGTGCACCGACAAATATTAACATTTTTTGAAAGGGAAAAAAATGAGAACTACAATGTTAGCACTTTTGGTTGTCGCTTTGGGCCTGATGGTCTGTCAGGCCAAGGTCAGCAATGCAGCAGAAATGGGAACTGCCTTTACTTATCAAGGGCGGCTCATCGACGCAAACAACGCGGCGGATGGCCTGTATGACTTCCACTTCAAACTCTTTGACGCCAATGTAAGTGACACCCAGAAAGGACCTACGATTGATATAAACGACCTTGACGTCATCGACGGCTATTTTACGGTGGAACTGGATTTCGGCCCGGACATCTTCACAGGCTCAGCCCGCTGGCTCGAAACGACCGTTGCACAAAGTGACGGCAGCGACCCCTGTACCCTCACCCCGCGGGTGGAGCTGACGCCCACGCCTTATGCGATGCAAGCGAGCGGATTAATGCTGCCCTACTCGGGGACGGTGTCCAGCGCTGCATCAGCTTTTCTGGTGAGGAACACCGGCCCAGGCAAAGCTATACAAGGCATCGGGCAAAACAACGATGGTGTGACAGGAGGGTCTTATGCTGCGGGCAGAAGCGGAGTTTTTGGATACAATGACAACGCCTCCGGCTTCGGTGTATTCGGCAGCAGCATTAACGGTATCGGTGTAAAAGGCTATACATACGGTGTTACCGGCAAGGCAGGTCTCTTCGAGATACAAAACGCGAGCAATAATAATGCTGCATTAGAAGCAATTACCAATGGGGGCGGCAGCGCGGTATCAGCTTTGGCATCTGCCGGGTCCGGCTCAACGTATGCCGTGCAAGGTGCCTGCAACAGCCACCAGGGCAAGGGAGTTTTCGGCATAAACAATAGCAACGGTAACTATGGTTACCTGGGCGGCGGTAGCAGTGGCGCCGCTGGTTACAGCGCCGCTGGATATGGTGTTTACGGCGAAAGCCTCAGCAGCTTAGGCCGCGGCGTGTACGGTTCTGCCTCCGGGACTTCAGGCAGGGGTGTCTATGGTGCAGCCAGTAATAACGGTGACGTATACAATTACGGCGGATACTTTACGGCTGCAGGCATACATGGCAAGGGTGTGTATGGTGCAGCCACTGATAACGGCGAAGGGCTCAACGTAGGCGGATATTTCACGGCCAGCGGCAGAGTCGCATATGGTGTTGAGGGTTACGCCCCAGGGCAGTTAGGCATGGGTGTCTACGGCCATTCGCCCTATAACGGGGTTTACGGTCTATCCATTGGTGATAATGGGCACGGTGTTCAAGGTAACGCAATCGGTAGCGGTGGCCATGGTATTTACGGTCGGGCTTCGGGTACTGACGGTGCAGCTATCTATGGTCGTGCGGAGGACAGCTCTGTGACGGCGATATACGGCCATGGCGGTACGGGCGGCAAGGCAGGCTACTTTGAAGGCAACGTGCACGTTACGGGAGAGCTCACCAAGGCCTACACGGCGGGGACCAGCAATCCCGCCGCGCCTATCGCATACGCCTTTATTTACTCCGATGGAAACGTCTCTTCCGGTACGCCGAATGTCAGTTGCACCTGGAATTCAGGCTATCAACGGTATGAAATTACCATCAGCGGCGAAAGCTATCTGCTGTGGAATTATGTAACTGTGGTGACTCCTACCGGCGGCGCATATATGACGGCAATCGGTAGTGGTGGCGGGAAAATGTATATTACCATTTACGAGCTGTCCGGCAATAAGGTACAGGCGCATTTTCAATTTGTAACTTATAAGCCGTGAAGTGAGACGACAGATTAAGAAGAGTTTAGCAAAGGAGATTATGCAATGAAACGTATTGTTTTGGATAAGATGATTCAAAAAGATGTGGGACCAGCGGTCCTGCTGGTTTTGCTGCTGTTAGTTTCGCCGGCGTTAGGCCAGAGCGGCGGCAATTACGATATTACCTGGAGTACGATTGACGGCGGCGGTGGGCAAAGCAGCGGCGGGGCATATACACTTACCGGTACAATCGGTCAGCCGGATGCTGCCTGGAGCAGCGGCGGAAAATATGAATTGCTCGGCGGCTTCTGGCCGGGCGGGCCGTTGTGTTTTGTAGATTTTCACAGCTTTGCGAGGTTTGCCGAATACTGGCTGGAAACAGGAACGGGACTGCCGGCCGACCTGCACGAGGATGAGTATAATATCGTCAACTGGCTTGATTTGGAAGTGTTCGTTGGTGAGTGGCTCGAATACTGCCCGTACGATTGGCAGTTAAAATGAAAGTATTTGTTTACCGCTGAGAACGCAGAGGGCGCAGAGGAATATAGCCACGAATAAGGCATAGAAAGCACAAAGGGAAATTTTTTTTAGTTGAATTACCGCTTGAGGTGTGTTATAAAGTAAATTGGGTATTTAATGTCGGGTGTGTTGCCCAATACATTCAAAATGCCCTTGAACGGTTACTGTAAGGCTTCGTTACGTAGCCCAGCGTTGGATACAAGAAAGGTCAGTTCAGGAGTTTAGGGGAATGGCACTCAGAAAAGTTCTGTGGTTTGTGTTTTTAAGTGGTGCGATGGCAGGGACTACTTCGGCGAAAAGTTTGCAGGTTTTAAATGCTTCATATAAATGTGCTCAAGCAAATACCGTGGGCAATAAGCCGGCTGCAGTTGAGTCCCCGGTGAAAACCCTCTCCAATGGACTCGTAAAGATCTGCATCGACAGCAGCACAGGTACCTATGACCTGATTGATATCAAACGCAACGAAGTATTCGTGAAGGACGCTGAAATCGTTTTGACCACCGCTGGCTACCGGGAACTGAGTGACGTGAAAG
>CAZWKM010000069.1:0-8191 GCA_964634165.1 uncultured Pirellulales bacterium
TGTTGGCGGTAAACAATGCCGCCCCGATCATCGGCCATTTCAGCGATCTGCCTGCCAGGAAGAACTGTGTACTTGAGGCCCTTTTCCTGTAGCCTGCCCAGATGCCGATGGCCATTATCCCAATTAGATAGGTAATAATAATTGCCAAATCGGTTTTGGGAATTGCTATTTGTGCTACAATTATGTCCATATATTTCGCCCTTTCCTTAAAACACAAAAAAATATTATTATTTGGGTCCACACTTTGCGGTCCGCCGATGGCGGACAAAGTGTGGTCCCCTCAAACCACCTGAGCTTCTGCTCTGACGTGCCCCGTTAGAAATCTTCCCTTCTTGCGATTTACCTGCACCTGTGCAATTTTTAACGGGGCGTGGCTACCCAAAATCCAGGTTTTTGCCGCGAAAATCCATTAGGCGTAACCGGCTCTCTATAAATATACCTGTGAGAATTCTGATTTCCTAACAGAAAATTAGTACTTTATGAAACAATTGGTGATTTTGCAAGTATTTGTTCTGTGCGCCGATTAGGTCCCAGAGGTTCAGCTTTGGTGTGAGGAGCTAAACCACTTTGTGGTGATTCAAATCCTGATTACAATTGACAATATTGGGTTTGTCGTATTGTATTTACCATTGCCCAGAAATTCTCCATAGGCGTATCGAGCTGAACATGATGTGTGGGACCAAGTATTAGACCTCCTCCTTTACCTATTGTTCGAAGCCGGTCTTTGACTTCCATCGCGACCTCCTCCGGTGTTCCAAAAGGCAGAGTGTGCTGCTCATCTATGGTACCCCAGAAACACAGTTTATCACCAAATTTCTTTTTGAGCAGGGGCGGGTCCATACAAGCAGGCTGGACAGGATTAAGCACGTCTAAACCAATTTCGATCAAGTCGGGAATTATCGGATAAAAAACTCCGTCCGAATGATACGCAATTTTAACATCAGGATTTATCTGCTTCAGTGAACTGATAAAATTTCCGACTCTTGGCTTGAAAAACCTTCGCCACTGCTGCGGTGATATGAGCATTGTTTTCTGGCCGCCGAAATCATCACCAATCCAGATCATATCGACCCCCAACCGGACGAGTTTCTTAGCAGCAGTGAGATGATATTGATACGGTATCTCAAGGATCCGGTCGGCTAAATCCTCATTTGTCGCCAAGTCCATCAACATCCGCTCATAACCGCGCAGGGCCCAAGCGGCCTCCCATATTGTCGTCACCGTAACGCCAACAATCCAATATTCATCTTTGTACGTTTCTATGACGCGCTTGGCTTCAGTATAGAGTTCGTTCCTGCTGGGGTCAGGCGGCCGGTAGCTATCTATCGCAGAATCTTCTGCTAATGGATGTCCAACCATTTCTGTGTATTTGCCCGTACCGAACTTCGTTTCATACTCTACTGTCTTCCATCCAACGCCCCATTCATCTGTGTAGCCCTGGCCGGGGTCACAGTCAACCATATAATAAGAATTGGCCCATCCGACAGAAGTTAACAACATATCCTCTTCGAGAAAACGTTCCACCTCATACGTATTGCCGCCGCCATGTGGGTTGTGAAGGGCTATGCTCGACTGCCCAATATCTTTGCGTAATCTCAGTGCGAATTCCGGTGTGAAGCTTATCTGCATCGGACAGCGGTCCGGCTCTTTGTGGTCTAAAGCCATCATCACTCTTTCTCTGTGCTTCATTTTTTGCGCCTCCAACATACTTCCAGAGGGTAATCAACTTGAATAAGTATAAATGATAATAAGTCAAACTCCACCGTCAAGTTGAATTGGATAAATTAATGCCGAGGGAGTCTCACATTATAGCTGAATAAATATTTGAATTGCACTTGCGTAACCAAAGCAAAGAAAGTAAAATTGAGGATTATAGGTCAGGAGGCATGACTGGATTGTAATCTGAAGGTAAACAAAAAAGGAGTGAGTATTATGGTGAGAAATCTACCAATTCGCATCGTTTTGCTTGTTTTGGTGGCAATCTTAGCAAATGGCAGTAGCGCGCCAGCCGATGTTAAAGTTGCTGAACGCAGCGGCAGGGTTTCTATTGAGAATGCATTTGTCAAGATTAATTACGATCTTTCCAAAGGTGTTTATGACGCTGTTGATTTAAGAGACAATTCAATTTGCATCAAAGATGCATACGCCCGGTGGAATGATTATGCTTCTAATAGTGCGGATTTCCGGCACGTCTGGGAAAGCAGGTTGGTGTCTGATTCATTGGGTAAGGGCAAGAAATTGATTGTTAAGAGCCGTGGTGATGGTCGGCCTGTTTTGGTATTTGAGGTATCCATCTATGATGGTTTGAACTTCGTTGTCCTGGCGGCGGGCATCGAGAATACGACTGAACAGGTTATCCAGCTAAAGCGTATCGAACCGATTGCCGGAGGAATTGCTTTTGAAGGATTCGATCTGACAAGCAATTTTAGCATGCTGGACGGTAACGGCGGCGGGGAACACACGGCAGTTACTCATGGCAGTTTTCTGCGCAGCCGCAACAATCTTCTGGTGACTTTTGGCACACCCGGCGACAACAGGTCCATGGTCTTAGGCGGATTGACGTATAACGATTTTGAGAAGTTTGCCGAGACAGGGCCGTCAAGACGGACGGAACTGAAGAAAAGGACAGGGAAACTTTTATGCTACCTCGATCTGGGTGTGGACGAGACAGACGGCAGGAAAAACTCGCCTATGCTGCGCCTGCTCAAAGGCACCACCTATACGTTCGGGAGAGTGTCAGGGACCGGTAATCCGGTGTACGCTACGGTGGTGTACGACGATAAGGAGGTGGTACTGGTGGCGAGCGGCCTTAACTCCAGAAAGCAATATCAACTCGGTTTTTCGTGGTGGGACGACAGGAGAGGCCGGATTATGTCGGTTTCCACTGATGCCGGTATAGGCACCAAAAAACATGTGCTTCTCGATAAACAGTCACTACCTGCCGGCGGTGATAAACAGGCACCGGAAGAAAGGTTGCTTACCCTGCCCCCGCAGTCGTATCGCACGGGCAAGATGAGGATACTTTTCAGTAATGATTCCGGCCCCAACGCGTTGGTCAGCGAGGTTTGGCTTCGTGAAGGGGAGGCGCCGGCCGGGGAAGAGCGCAGGTCGGTAAGCGAATCCAGTAACCAGGGACCCTCGACCCTGGACATTAAACTGTATGCCCTCGATCCGGTGGGCAAGCGGGTGGATCCGGGCGTTCGTTATATGCCGAAGGACAGGTTTTATCTTGACTTCACGACCGACAATCCGTTCGAGGCGCTGGAGAAGTACGGCCTGAACATCCGGGCGGCACAGGAGATCAAAGTCAATCTCTACGATTTTCCCACGGTATGCCTGTGGTACGCACACCATTCCGGTTATGGGGGCGGGTTGGCTTATAACAATACTCCCGGCGCCGTCGCGGAGATAGACCGTATCAATAAGCGTGGTTTTCTCAAGTATTCCCGGGCGGCGGTGCGGCTGGTGCCGGACTGTTACAATACCAATAATCAGCAGGGATGGTGGGACGATGAGCATTTCCGGATGCACGGAAGTACCAACCTGGGACCGTTCGAAGGGGGCCAGTATGCCGAGCCATACGAGACTTCAGTAAAATGGGGCAAGGCCATGACGGAGCGCGGGGGCATTCCGCTGACCTATTTCCAGACCTCTTTTCGCTCGGAAGACTATGCCGAGAAATTTCCACAACACATGCTTTTCAATAAGACTCACGCATGGAAGGCTGAGAATCTCAAACGACCGGAAGACGATGAGAAGTTCTGGGGAAGCGCCTGGGCTCGGTCCGGGCGAATGTGGGGGTATGACTATACCGATGATGATTTCCTTAAACACATGCGAGAGGTATATGCCAATCTTCGAGCGGGAGGCATCAAGGGCTTGATGTTCGATTATCCCTCCTCAGGCTGGGCGAGCAAAGGCGGTATGGATGACCCGTATTATACGACGGCACGGGCCTATCGAAAGATTTTCAAACTGGCCTATGACGGGCTGGGGCCTGATTGCTATATTCACGAGCGCAATATTCAGCGTGGCTCTGATATTACCCTGGGACTGGTTGCCTCTCAGCGTACGTGGGGTGATACCGATCGGATTAGCCCTCAGATGATATCCCGCAGCGGTCTGCGGTGGTACAAAAACCGTGTAGTGGTCAGCTATGATATGGACGCCAAGAACATTGCCCGCCCCAAGGGCCGGGATACCGTACGCGGCTTGTTGACAATGGCGTACGTAGCGAGCGGACGGCTTTTACTGGCTACCAGCTTCGGCCAAATGAGCGATGAGACACTTTTCGATATGTCACGTATTTACCCGTTCCACACTAATCCGCAAAGTGCCCGGCCTGTCGATGCCTTTATCAATAAGTACCCGGTGATCTACGATTTCCCGGTCAATAGTCAATGGCATCAAGTTACTTTCTATAATACCAGCCAAAGAGATGAGACGACGATCGGTGTTAACCTGGCCGGTAATACGGCCTTCGGGGCGATGGGGCTCGACGCGACTGAAAGTTACTATGTATATGATTTCTGGAACGATCGACTGGCCAGCAAGCTGAGCGGCAGCGAACGTTTGGAACAGCAGTTACGACCCAGCGAGGCCAGGATGATGTCGGTCCACCAGGTGCTCGACCATCCCCAGTTTATCTCGACCAATCGGCATATAATGCAAGGCTATGTTGATATGATTAAAACCCGGTGGATCGCATCGAAGAGACAGCTCGTTGGAACCTCCAAAGTGATCGGCGATGAAACCTACAAGGTTACCATCGCCACAAATGGCTGCCGGCCAAAGTCAGCCACTGCAAGTGGTGCTCATTGTGAACTGCGCTTGCTCGGCAACAAGGACGGGCTGATTGAATTGAGCATCAATCGACCTGAGAACGGAGTTGTGGAGTGGGTGGTGACATTCACCCCTGACAGTTCAGACTTTTAATACGTAATTACCTATAGAAGCTCAGTTCGAGAATGGTTGCAAAGATGATGTTATGGTGATAAGATTAGTGCCATGTGACACTGTTTTATTTGCCAGTGAATGATAAAGGTTATTCAATTTTACTCTTATTTAGAAAGGTGTGATTACAATGAGACGAAAAAGGCATATTTCCAGACGAGAATTTATGGGCAAGTTGGCGGCATCGGCGGCAGCGGTGACCATTGTGCCGGCACATGTACTGGGACGAAATGCTCCCAGCAACAAACTGAATATTGCCGCGATTGGCTCCGGCGGACAGGCCCGCGGTGACATCAATGGGGTCAAAGGTGAAAACATTGTCGCGTTATGTGACGTGGACGAAAGACGGGCAGGACGCACATTCAAGGCATACCCAAAAGCCAGGAGGTATAAGGACTTCCGCGTGATGCTGGATGAAATGGACAAATCCATTGACGCGGTGATTGTCGCGACGCCGGACCATACGCACGCAGTGGCGGTGATGCAGGCGATCAAGATGGGCAAGCATGTTTATTGCGAGAAGCCGCTCGCTCATTCGATTTATGAGGTGCGCCAGGTCACGGAGGCGGCCCGCAAATACAAGGTCCAGACCCAGATGGGCAACCAGGGGCATTCTTCGGAGCAGATTCGCATGATGTGCGAGTGGGTCTGGGACAGGGCCATCGGCGATGTCCGAGAAGTCTGTGCCTGGAGCAGTCGGCCTTCCGGCGGAGCGGCCTTTGCCGTGAACATGAGACGTCCCGAAGACACGCCACCTGTCCCTGAGGGACTGGATTGGGACCTCTGGCTTGGGCCTGCACAGGATCGTCCCTATCATCCCGCCTATCTGCCATTCAAGTGGCGGGGTTGGGTTGATTTCGGCACCGGAGCTTTGGGGGATATGGGCTGTCATATCCTGGATCCGGTGTTCTGGGCGCTGAAATTAGGCGAAGTGGATACTATCGAGGTCGAGGCGACAACAACGGCTTATGATCCTAAAATCATCAAGGAAACATACCCTGTTGCTTCTGTGGTTCGTTTTAAGTTCCCTGCCCGCGGCGAGATGCCGCCTGTGGAGCTGATATGGTCGGACGGTAGACTCCGTCCTCCTCGGCCGGATGATATGGAGATCAACCGCAGATTCGGCGGCGAGGGTGCCTTGTTAGTTGGAGAAAACGGCAACATTATGCACGGGTCCCACGGCGCCGGCGGGTTGCGGATCGTCCCGGAAACCAAGATGAAGGCCTATGAGCTGCCTCCCAAGACCCTGCAGCGATCCCAAGGCCATCATCAAGACTGGATACTCGCCTGCAAAGGTGGCAAGCCTGCCAGCTCAAACTTCGACTACGGCGGACCGCTGACGGAGATGGCGCTGCTTGGCGTGCTGGCCATACGAAACCAGAATCGAAAATTGATCTGGGACGTCAAGAATATGCGTATCACCAACGACGAAGAGGCCGACAAATACGTTCGTCCTCCTTTCCGGGACGGCTGGACCTTATAAGTCGTATTCGTCAGAAAACACATTGACCGCAGGCAGCTCCCTGGCAAAGGGCTCGTGGCCGGTTCTCGCAGCGATTTCAATTGGCGGAGGTGCGGGTATCATACGCAGCCGCTAAGATTCGGTTTCTCCTGACTACAGCCGTTCAGGCATTATCGCTCCGGATTCGGCGAGCCAGTCATCGAGTTTGCGTTTCAATTCGGCGGCCTTTTTGGGCATTTTTCCGGATAGGTCTTGCTTTTCGCTGAGGTCGTCGGCGAGGTTGTACAATTCGACTGAACCGTCGTCGTATCGCTCGATGAGCTTGTAATCACCTTCGCGGATCACGCCGCCGAGGCGGTTGGAGCCATGCCAGGCGTAGTTGGGATAGTGGAAGTAAATCGCCTTGCGTTTGAGCCGGCCGGTCCGCTTGAGCAGTGGTACGATGCTTTCGCCGTCGAGCGTCTTGCCGGTTTTAGTCAGGTTCGCCACATCCAGCAGTGTAGGGTAAAAATCCATGCTGACCACCGGCGTTCGGCAAATGGTGTTTGCTCGGACCACGCCGGGCCAGCGTATAATCAGCGGCACGCGGATGCCGCCCTCGTAGAGGTGGCCCTTGCTTGCCCGCAACGGGCGATTATCGGAGACGCCGTCGAAGCCGCCATTGTCGGACGTGAAGATCACCAGCGTTTGAGAGGTGAGCTTTAACTCGTCGAGCGTGCTCAGGACACGCCCAATCGCGGTATCCATTGCCTCGATCATTGCGCCGTATCGAGGGTCTTTGAGTCCGGGCCCGACTCGCTGCTCATACTTGTCGACGAGGTCCTGCGGGGCCTCCATAGGCCAGTGCACCGTGTAATTCCACAGCGCTACAAAAAACGGCTGGTCCTTGTGTGCCTGAATGAATGCTATCGTCTCGTCGGCCAGACGGTCCGGCAGGTACTCGCCCTTGCGGCGGGGCTTGATGTTTGGGATACGGTACGGATCAAAGTAGGTCGGCGGTCCGCCGTAATTGCAGCCGCCGATGTTCACGTCGAAACCCTGGTACTCAGGTCGCAGTTCCGGTTCGTTGGGGCCTTGCCCGGCCGGCGCCCTCCTGCCCGACAGGTGCCACTTGCCCATAAATGCCGTGGCATAACCGGCCTCTTTGAGCCGCTCGGCAATTGTCACGTGCTTGAGCGGCAAATGGTCGCGTGTCTTTGCCGAAAGCAGGGTTGCGTTTTTTGGCGCGAACTGCGGGCGGTCGGGGATGTGTGTGGTCAGACCGAGTCGGGCCGGCGACTGGCCCGTCATAATCGCCGCCCGTGTAGGTGAACAGACCGGAGCGGCCGCGTAGAAATCGGTGAACCGGATTCCCTGCGTTGCGAGCCGATCGATGTTCGGCGTATCGAGCCGCTTGTTGCCCTGGCATTGCAGGTCCATCCAGCCCAGATCGTCGATCATAATAAGGACGATGTTCGTTCGCTTCTCCGAGGCCGGAACGGTCAAAGCGCCGAAACCACATCCCGGCAGGGAGACAGCGGCCGCGCCAAGAGCGAGGGTCTTGAGAAAATCCCGTCTGTTTTGCATATTCATGAGCTATCCTTTGAAACAATAAGACTCTTCCTGTATGGTACATTTACTCGTACGAGACAACTACAAAGTAACGCAACTTTTCTGTTAAACACTTACTAAGCTAACCACTTATTATATCCTCTGAGTCTCAATCGTTCAAGAAGACTTTCCTCGCGATGACCCATTTTTAGGGGAGCTTTGGCAGTAAGATGAGCATTTGGCGCA
>CAZWKM010000070.1:0-8154 GCA_964634165.1 uncultured Pirellulales bacterium
GCCCAGTGCATGCCGGAGCCCCGAGTAATGCGGAAAGAGCTGACTATTTCAAAACTCTCGGGTGAGGCCTTTACCAGAGCCACATCTCCGGTATTTTCATCATAGCAATATAGCATATTGTCCGCGTAGATAATCGCGCCTTTGTTGCTGTTCCATCTGGCTTCATACATAACTTTTCCGGTATCCCAATCGAGGCAGACCCAGTCCCCTCTGGAATTACTCCTCCAGTTTGCGCCGTAGAGGTAGCCATCGACCAGCACGACGCCGCCGTGGTGCACGTCAAGAGTTTCATCCTCCCACATCTTGATTGCCTCTGTTCCATCCGGCGAGAGCTTGTACTTTACGCCGCCTTTGTCGTATCCGGCGGTAAAGTAGACATGTCCATCGTGGTATAGTGGAGTGACGGGATGATTGGCTCTTCCTATGCCTATCTTTACGTTGTCCTTCCAGAGCACTTTTGCAGTTTTGGCATCGAGCCCAACTACTGATTTTTGCAGCATGGTAACTATCAACTGGACGCCGCTGATTTCTATCAGAGCGGGTGCACAGTAAGCGGACTTCTCACTCAATCCTTTGCTGGTCCAGACGGTCTTGCCGGTCATTTTATCGAGGGCCACGATGCTGGCATCGGCACCGCCGGGCGTGCAGATGGCGCAGGGGCCGACAATCAGGACGGACTCGGCAATTCCCCACATAAGATTGTTTCCCTGGAACTTTTCCAGAGTATCCACGGCCCATTTCTTTTCGCCGCTTTCTGCGTCGAAGCAGGCAAGTACGCCGGTACCGCTGAATACATACACGCGGTCGCCGTCAACTGTTGGTATGGTGCGAGTACCCTTGTGGGACCTGCTCCACTCTGGGCCGTACGATACTTTCCACTGGAGTTTGCCGTTGAGGTCATAGGCAAAAAGGAACCCCTCACTGCCAAGCATTCCGGTTGTATAGATGAGACCGTCTGCTACCGCAACGGAGGAGAAGCCTATTCCCAGTCCCTCGACGTACCATAGCTGCCTGGGGCCTGCTTCGGGCCACTTCTGCAGAAGTCCGGTCTCTGCGGATTTTCCATCACGGTTGGGGCCGCGAAACTGAGGCCAGTCATCGGCGCAACAGACCGAGGCGGTCAATAAAATGGCCAAAAACAACGCTACAATATTGCCAATGCTTTTCATAGCCGACACTCCCATTTAACACTTTCTAATGGTAATTTTCCATTTACCATTGATTTCGCCGGGTTCGTGTATTCCAACATCGCCGAATAATACCATGTTTTTGTGAGAAAGGCAACTATCTATAGCATTATAATCGTCCCAAAGATTGTGGGAGAATCCCGGGGACAGTTACTAATGCAGTGGGATATTGCCTTTTAGTTGAATTGGTGGTAAGCTGAAAGTGTTACGGTATTTATGGAACCGAAAGGGCGTTTTGTAAAATCCGCGCAATGCGCGATTTCTCAAGACCAAAAGACTCATAAGTATTAAAATTAACCAAAACAAAGCTGTTAATTGAGATTTGGTGAATTCGTGAGTTTGCTGTTTTTCTTATTCGAGGTGGTTGTGATATCGCTTTCGGGCGTGATGATGCCGGGGCCGGTGACGGCGGCGGCGATTGGGATGGGGACACGCTCGCGGTATGCCGGTGCTCTTATTGCCGTGGGGCACGGCGTCGTCGAATTTCCGTTGATGATTTTGATTGTGTTAGGTGTGGGCAGAATATTGAAGCTGCCCACTGCGCAAATTGTAATCGGCCTGGCCGGCGGAGTATTCCTTTTGATAATGGCAATCCAAATGCTGAAGAGTTTGCGCTCGGCAGAAAAACAAGAAACCAAAGTTACCAAGAGTGCACCGATGCTGGCAGGGATAATACTGTCGGCAGGTAACCCTTATTTTTTGCTTTGGTGGGCGACCATCGGATTAGCTCTTGCAACCACCGCTACCGGAATAGGGATATGGGCCTTTGTGTTATTCGCAATCGTTCATTGGCTGTGCGACCTTGTTTGGCTTAGTGCGTTGTCGTGGGCGAGTTTCAAAGGCTCAAGACTGTTAGGGCCTCGGAGCCAGCGAATTGTTCTGCTGATTTGCTCGGTGTTTCTGCTTGTCTTCGGCGTGGTTTTTATTTACACTGCCGGCGGTAAATTGATAAAACTAATTTAACAAATAACTATTAACTTTTTTTAAGGAGTACAAAACTGTGAGTATTAGTAAACATCGTAGAGGTACACGAATAGTCAGCAGTGTTTCAGTTCTATCATTGGCATGTTTATCAGTTGTTCTGGCGGCGGGCGGTTGCGCAACGAATCCATTCTGGAATATGTTCCAGGCCGAGCAGCGGGGAATAACAAAAGGGCCGGTACTGCTCTGCGTATATCAGGAACGGGCCGCCCTGATGTGGGAGACCGAGACGGAAAGACCTTGCAGGTTATATTATAGTGGAGATTGGGAGCCGGAAAAATATATTGAGAGTACCGGTGAAAAGGTGCAATACGAAATTAAAAACAAAGGCAAAGAAACTGTCAAAAGAACGGCCTTCATTCATAAAGTCTGGCTTGAAGATTTGGAATCCGGCAGAGCTTATAACTATCGCGTTACCGGGCCGCAGATTCAAAGTAAGGTCTATAAATTTCATACAGTGCCGGCTGATACTGATGAGGTGACATTTCTGGTGTATGGTGACAGTCGAAGCAGACCCGGGACTCACCGAAAAATAGTAGAACTGATGATGAGTAAGAAGGTTGATTTCGTGGTTCACACCGGGGACCTGGTAAGCAGTGGTGACCGTTATGAGCAATTTGGGCCTCAATTCTTTGAGCCGGTAAAGGGTCTGGCCGAGACTGTTCCCATCTATATCGCCAAAGGCAATCACGAGGGTAACAGCGGCAATTTTGAAAAGCTGCTGATTGGCGAGGGAGATAAGAACAGCTTCGGTTTCGACTATGGGCCGCTGCACTATTTCTGCGCGGATAATGTCTCCAGAGGTCTAAAAACCGAGGAGCAGTTGAAGCTGATAGCTGCCGATGCCCGAAGCAGCAAGGCCCGATGGAAATTCGTGAGCTATCATATACCAAGCATTAATTTCGGCGGGCACTGGTCGAAGTGGGGGTATCCGGATGCGCTGCGGACTCTGGCCGAGGCCGGTGTCGATTTTGTCCTGACGGGCCATTCACATCAGTACGAGCGATTTCGCCCCATCGCCCCTGCCCCCGGCACCGACGGCAGTTACGTAACTTATATTACCTGCGGCGGCGGCGGTGCGCCACTATATGATGTCAAGCCGTGTCTCTACCACGCCAGCGCAAAGAAGATACATCACTTCTGTTTGTTTCACATCAAGGGCAATAAACTCACAATGGATACCATCGATATCGACGGCAAGATAATCGACCATCTTGAAATAACTAAAACCGATGGTCGGTTAAATAAACAGTATCTGTGGACAGCAGTGCCGATGGAGGAGATTAGGCGCTATCAGGAGTTGAAGCGGAAGCGATAAAACTAATCCTCAAGCTCGTCGCCAGGCAGCCCATAGCAAACTGCCGGGCCGAAAATAGTTCTGATGTAGAACGCAAGTAAGTTTGTAGTTGCTCAGTCCTAAAAAAGCCGATTAACTCTCACTATACTATTGGATTTTGATGGTTCTGCGAAGCTGCTTTATTGTTTTCGGTGTCTTCGAGAATTTGTTTTAAGGTGTACTGTGCCAGAGCGTTTCGCTGGGATTGGGTTATTTGTGCAAGACCGTCCGGCTGCTGGGTTGTTGACTGTGCAAAACTCACTTCAGCTACGGCTGCGCCAATATCGGACAACCTGATATTTGCCGGTTCTCTTGCCGGAACGAAACCGAGCCTTGGCTCAGAGGCCTTGATTATAATGCCGCTGGCAACGAGATGGTCGAGTATCTTTTCGCTGAATTCAGCAGGTATATTTAATTTGCTGCATATAACCTCACCGGAAACCGGAGCCTGGTTTTTCTGAAAGGCAGCGGCAATCTCTCTGACGATATTGATAGCGGTAAGGTCGTTAGCTATGAAATATTCCTCTGTTTTTTGGGCGGCGGCAATCTCGGCGGCGTCGAGCGTCTTTAAGTGCTGAGTGGTAAATGTCAACTGCAGGCCGAACAGCACGATGAGCCACGTGATAAAAATCCAGAAGATGCTCAGTGGTATAAGCCCCAGGACGCCATAAACCTGACTGTAGGGAATGAATCTGGTAACGTATATCCCAAAGCCCCATTTGGCAAAAATCCAGACCAGAGCTGCCACGGCCGCTCCCCAGATAGCCGCCTTTGCCTTGACCTTTGTGTTTGGCAGGACAAAGTAAAGCAGGAAAAAAGCAACAGTAGCTACAATATAATATAGAATAGTTAGTGCAATATTTGACAGGACGGTTTCTCGTATCTGTGCCAGAGCAGCATATTTTGTGCTGGCGAAGACGCCCAGGCCGAGAAGCAAAAGCAACGGCCCAAGCGTCAGGAGTGCCCAGTAATTGATTATTCGGTGCAAAAAATTCCTGCTCCTGCCGACATGCCAGATATTGTTAAATGCCCTCTCTATCGTCAACAGCAACGCCAGCGCAGCCCAGATAACAATTATGAAACTAAATGCCGCGATGGAACCTTCATCTAATCTTGTGAAGAAGCCTCCGACTATACCGTCGAGATATTCTGTGAGCATTATTTTTTCATCCTGTTTTTCAGGGTCCGGTGTGTATTCAATAGTTGAGAGATGAAGCTGCTCATAAACTACATTTTTTACCTCATTACCAACAACACTATAAGCGGGAAATAACCGGAATATCAAAAGGATTAAAATAGTCAGCGGGACGATACCGAAGATTGTATGATAGGACAGGGCGGCGGCCTGCTGGCCCGCACGGTTTTTTATCAGCAGCCTTGTACAGTGCGACCACAGTTTAATTTGAAACACCACAAATCGGCTTGTCTTTCCAAGCTGTGTGGTAGGTGTGGTCAAGAGCTTCTTTAACTTGAACATTTCTGTCGCCTTTGAACTTTGAATTACACCTTACCTTATTTACTTAAACAGTCCCTCAAGCCTCTTTAGCAACTCCTGCTCTAATTGCCTTCTCAATTGCATTTCGAGCAGCTTGCCAAGGTCGAGTTCAGGCTTGTCAATGGTTCCTCTAAGCGGTATCAGTATTCTTTTTCCGGATTTTTCCTCACCAACCCTTACCGTTTTGCCATCCAGAGTGTAAGGCAGAGTTATAACCATATCCAAACTCTTATCCAGCCCGATAACGCCCTTGAAATTAAACGGATTATCGCCCACATCTACCTGCATATCGTCATATCTAAGACGGTTGTTTTGCAAAATAAATCTTGTTTGATGTACCCTGATATTTTGTTCTCTCATGTTCAAACCAGCTAAAGAAAGAAGCTGACCGAGCAAACCGGACTGCGAAAGACCCATATTAATATTATCGGCCCATAAGGTGCCGACAATTTCAAGCTCTTTCTTAGACTTGCCTTGCAACGGCAGCACGAGCCGCTCACAATTTAGATTCCCCGCGCCGCGGACATTAAATGCGTCCGCAAAAATAGGATTTATATACACCAAAAGCTCTCTCGATATCTCATCGTTGATTTGAATACCCTCAACTATTTGAATCGGCCCCAACGTTGTTAACAGCGTTGGCTTCTTGTTAAAATCCGCTTCGCCCGCAAATCTGAATACCCCATTATTGACCTTTGACGAAAATTGAGAGATTGTAAAAAGACCTTTGAGAATCCGAATCTCGGCTTCGGTCGGACTGAAGGTCAGCCCCTTATAATAAGCCTTTTCGAAGCCCAATTTGGCCTTTGTGGTAAGGTTGGCCAACAGTTTGTCTGTCTGGCCGGTTGGGTATTCGCTGGTGAAATTGATAGCGTCTCTTCTTTTGCCCTGAAGTTTCAGACCCTCGGGCAGGAACGGCCCGGCAACAGTGCTGAGAGCCGACCAGTCATATTCGCAGTCAACTTGCCCCTCTAATCTGGTTTTGCCGGCTTTGCTGACCCGGCTGAATTCGCCCTTGTGAATCTTTATTTGCGGACTTGTCAATTGCAGCTTTTTGACATTGACGGTCTTTTGTCGGGGATTAACTTCAGCGTCAAAAACGAGTGAGACTTCGTTTGGCTCAAAAGGTTTCTTTCCCGGATAGCTGAGCTTTAGATTTTTGATTTTTGTCGAGTCGGTTGTGATTCTGTAAATGTGCTTTTCAGAGATGAGAGAGATATCTGATTGAGCAGTGCCGGCCAATTGCATTTCCTTCGGAAAAGATGCGAATAAGACCGCAAACGGTTGAAGCTTCGCAAGGTCGACATCATTCGCAGAGACAACGAGGTCCATAGGTTTCTGGGCCTTTTTGCCCAACGGCAGAACCGAATCTTTTATACCGACCTCGCCAAAACTTGCCTCCGCCTTTATAAAATTAACGTCAACAATACGTTTGGCCGTATCAGCGATAACTGAAAAATCTATATCGGCTTTCGGCTCGAACGCACTGACGCCTTCCGCTGAAGTCAACCGAAGGCCCTGAACAAGAGATGTGCCGGCAACACTAATTTTATCTTTGCTGCCGGATATTTCACCTTCGCTGAAAAGCTCACCAGCTATTTTGTACCGGCCTATATCTATAAACTGTCCTAACTCGGCTTGAAGCCCTGCCAAATTTACGTTGGCAGTGTATTTGAGTAATTCACTGGTGCCTGAGCAATTGATCTGGCAAAATGTCGCCGACACATCTAACCTGTCAAAGTTTATTCCGGTTTTATCTGAAGTTATTTCGGCGGTCGCGCTCACCGGCTCCGATATTGCAATCGTCTTTCCCTCAACTTCACCTGCTAATCCGACGAGACTTCCCCGGCCGTAAATTTTTCTTTTGCCGGCTTCGGTTAATGTCTCAATATTGCCGCTAAACTGTCCCGAAGTTATTTTCGTTCCCTCTTTTACTTTGAATGTGTGCGGCATTAAAGAACTTGCCGCGGCAAGGTCGCAATCGAAGCTGCCGTTTAAGTTGTAAATTGAGTCGGCTTTTATGAAGTCGGCCAGGGACTCAAACGTGGTCGGAACATCGCCGCTTGCCTGCGCCGTCAGCCAGTCGGTTTGAATTTGCAGCTTCTGAATATTTATCCGTTTCTGCGATTTTTTAAGTACTACGTCAATGTCTAAAATGCGGGTCTTGAATCTGTCGCCTTTTAGTTCGGAACCGGTTACATCCAGAGCCTTACCTTTCAGTTTTGCGCTCAAGTTATCAATTTGGCCATCTTTAATTCCGCCGATTACACTGGCGGAGAGCAGCCCTTCGGCCTGAACGTCAACACCGGCTAATGCAAAAATTGACCCTAAAGACTCGAGGTCTAAATCGTTGACCTCAAGAGAGAAAATGGCGCTGGTACCTTTGAGGGTCCAGCCGGTTTTTGCCTTACCGGGCCTAATTCGTCCGTCGGCGTGAATCTTCGACTCTTTGCCTTCATCAACGACAACCATATCTATATCGAAATTCGTTTGCCGGGGCGGCGGGCGTAAATTTACTTTCGCAATTATCTGCGAAAGCTCAACAGTTTTGGCTTTTGAATCGGTTACTTTCACATTGCCGTCATTGATAGTGAGGTCGATTTTTTTAATGGGCAAGATAATTGGGTGTGCTCTTTTGCCGGCCGACACTTCTTGCTGAGAGCCTTCAGTCCTCGCCGGCGACGGATGTTTTAGATTTATTTTTACCTTCGGCTCATCAATTATCGTTTTTCCAAACGACAAACTACCTAACAAGATGGAACCGTAGTGTGGTTTTGTAGTGATTTGTTTTATCTCAACAAAAGTGAGGCCGGCACTATCGTTAAAACTAAAGTTTGTAACCTTGATGCCTTCCCACCAGCTCATCGAAAGGCCGGCAAAATCTACTTTGCCGTCGATGGAATTGTTGATTTTGGCCAGTATTATTTTTCGGCCTTTCTCGGATGATACAAATGCAGGGACAAGGAAAAACGCTAACACAATCAAAACGACTGCAAGTGCCAATGCCCACTTGAGTATTTTTGTTTTGGTTTTTCTTTGCGGCCCGGCCTTGTTTTTTTTTGGGGCTCGCATCATTTTGTCCCCCAAAAGAAAGTTAAACTTCCGAATCAAAACAGCATTCTAAAGAGCACAAGAACACGAGGTCATAAGAGCGC
>CAZWKM010000071.1:0-8129 GCA_964634165.1 uncultured Pirellulales bacterium
GACGCGCAAGGCCGAAAGCCAAGGCAACCACAAAGAGTGCCACTCCGAAACGCGCCAGGAGACGCGCAAGGCCGAAAGCCAAGGCAACCACAAAGAGTGCCACTCCGAAACGCGCGACGGCCAAGAGGCACGTAACACCGAAGGCCAAGGCAGCCACAAAGAGTGCCCCTCGGAAACGCGCGACGGCCAAGAGGCACGTAACACCGAAGGCCAAGGCAACCAGAAAAAGTGCCACTCCGAAACGCGCGACGGCCAAGAGGCACGTAACACCGAAGGCCAGGGTAACCAGAAAGAGTGCCGCTCCGAAACGCGCGACAGCGAGGAAACATGTAACACCGAAGGCCAGGGCAGCCACAAAAACCACGAGGAAAGTCGCCCAAAGACGGAGCCCCGTAACGGCAAAAGGTGAATTTGATTTCAACGCCTGGCTGCTGCCCAGTTTAGAGTTGGAACAATATGAGCCTGATATTGAGCCGGAGGTCGGGGTTAAGGACCAGATCAAGGGTTCTACCCGCTATGCCTGGATTGGGGCAGGTCAGTGCGGCGGAAGATTGGTGAAGTCATTCTATGACCTGGGTTATAAGAAGGTATTGGCCGTGAATACGACTCACCATGATTTGGATTTGCTCGATATTCCCCAGAACCAAAAGTACCTGATGGATATCGGGGGAAAAGGCGCCGGGAAGGATATGGAAAGAGGTAAAGGCGCCATCCAGCAATATCAGCAGGAAATTTTGCACTTAACCCGGCAAACATTTGGTTCTCAAGTTGACCATATTATGGTTTGCGTTGGAGCCGGTGGAGGCACAGGCGGTGGAAGCGCAGCGGGCTTGATTGAGATTGCCAAAAGATATGCTCGATATATTGGGCTAACCAAACCGGACAAAAAGGTTGGTGCGATTATGACTTTGCCGACGGTAGGCGAAGCCAGCTCCCCCTTGGTAGCGCAAAATGCGTATGATGTGGCTTGCGAATTAAGCCAGATGGCAAGTAAAGGAAAGATATCGCCGCTTATCATCGTAGATAATGAAAAGATTAACAAGCTGTATCCAGGGATGACGGTGAAGTCTTTCTGGCCGAGCATAAACAACACCGTGGCAGGTCTGTTTGATATATTCAACAGGGTCAGTGCCCTGAGCAGCCGGTACACCTCTTTTGACCCTGTGGATTATCACAGCATTACGGAGGCCGGCAGTTGTGCGATAATGGGCCTGACGAGAGTAAATAAATTTAACGACAAGTTCGCGATATCTCAGGCGGTGAAAAAGAACCTCGAGAAGACGTTGCTGGCCAGTGGGTTCAATTTATCCACTGCCAAGGTGGCCGGGTGCATAGTTGTCGGCGGCAAGAAGTTAATGGCAGAGGCCAGAGGCCTGCAGGACAATATCAACTACGCCTTTGACGTTTTGTCAGAGATAACCGGCAAGGCAACCATCCATCGAGGAATCTACGAAGACAACAAGAATTCTATAAGGGTTTACACGATTATCGGCGGATTGGATGCTCCCACCCAACGACTTGAAGAGCTTCTGAGCTGCGCTGCCGTCCAAGTTGGTTAAAGAAGTAAAATACCTCTGCAGGTAAAAGCAGCGAATTCTTGATATTCGCCGGGCGTGCTGTTGGCCTCCTCTTTGAAGGCCGCTGGCAGCATGTCCGGCGAATTGCATTTTAACTTTCAACTCCATTAGTGCCCGGTGTTACCGGCTAAAAGTAGCCCGCCAACATACACCTGCACCTTGTGTTTCGCAGGATTAATTTTTTGAAAAAACGTGTTATACAAACACAGGCAGGGTTTTTCATCACTTCAAAACGGATAATAGCAGGGTAATTTTTGTAGCCATATCTGTTAATTTCTGGTAGGATGTTAATATATTTTTTTGGTGAGACGTTATAGCTATGGCCAAAGAAGCGAAATCGAAATGGAACGGCTTCTCATTGAAGCCGCGGAAAGAGATGCCCGAAGGGCTGTGGACGCGATGTCCGGGCTGCGAGCATATGCTCTATAAAAGCGCCGTTGAGCGAAATCTTAATGTCTGTCCGGAATGTGACCATCATTTTCGCATTGAGGCAGCGACCCGAATCAAGTATCTGGTCGATGAGGGTTCTTTTCAGGAGATATTAAGCAATTTGACGACCTGTGACCCGCTGGGCTTTAAGTACAGGGATACCACTTATAAGCAGCGTTTGAAAGCCGACGAGAAAAAATGCGGTGTCAAGGAGGCAATGCAAATCGGCAAGGCCTTTATCAAAGGCAGGGGAGTTATCTTAGCGGTGATGGAGCCGAATTTCCTGATGGGCTCTATGGGTTTTGTAGTCGGGGAGAAGCTGTGTGCGGCTGTTGATAAAGCCATTGACGAGAAACTGCCTCTGGTGGTGGTTAGCTGCTCCGGCGGAGCGAGGATGCACGAGGGCGTCGTATCGCTGGGTCAGATGGCCAAGACCTCTGCGGCGTTGGCGAAGTTAGACGGCGCCGGGGGACTTTTCATTTCAGTTTTGACAGACCCGACCACCGGGGGAGTTACGGCGAGCTTTGCAATGCTGGGCGATTGTTTAATAGCTGAGCCGGGAGCGTTGATTGGCTTTGCCGGGCCGCGCACGATTGCCGAGACGATAAAGGTGGAGCTGCCCGAAGGCTTTCAGACGGCTGAGTTTATGTTAGAGCACGGCTTCGTGGATATGATTGTCCATCGCAGGGACCTGCGCAGCGAAATCGCCCGCCTTATAGATTATTGCCAAAAATAGATTCTTTCGCACCAAGCGTTTATAACTTAGTTCTCGTCTTGTAAATATCACAAAATCTGGCTTTCACTTCTGACCAAATATGCGTATAATCTTAATCAGAAGTCAGATGTCAGAAGTCAGATTTTTCTGTCTTCCGTCTTCTGTCCTCTGTTTTCTGTTCGACGAAATTGGAGCGAATATGACTTATTTTCGGAAAAACATTGAGAGAACTAAGGGTTACGAGCCGGGCTTTCAGCCATCTGAAACGGATGTGGTGAAGCTGAATACCAATGAAAATCCCTATCCGCCATCGCCGAAGGTATTGAAGGTGCTGGCAAAAATAAGCGCTGAGCAGCTTCGGCGATATCCGGACCCGAACGGAGACGCGTTTCGCCAGGCGGCGGCGGAAGTTAACGGCGTCCCGGCTGACCATATTATGTGCTGCAACGGCGGAGACGAGTTGCTGACTATTGCTTTGCGGGCGTTTTGTGATGAGAATCGGCCTGTTGCATATCCGGTTCCCGGTTACTCACTTTATCCGGTGTTAGCCAATCTGCAAAATTGTAAGGCAATTGAAGTTCCGTTTGACGAGGAATTTAATCTTCCGCCCAAATTGGCCGGCACGGTTGCGGCTTTGACCATTGTCTGCAATCCAAACGCACCGAGCGGAACTTTCACAAGCGTTGAAGAAATGGCGTCGCTGGCGGACGAATTAGTCGGCGTACTATTGATTGATGAGGCCTATGTGGACTTTGCAGAAGACAATTGCGTAAAGCTGGTTAAAGATTTCGATAATGTGATAATATTGCGTTCGATGAGTAAAGGGTATTCGCTTGCGGGTTTACGATTCGGATATGCGATTGCCAGGCCGGGTTTGATAGCGGGCCTTATGAAGGTCAAGGACTCCTACAATGTCGATGCAGTTGCTATTGCCGTCGCCATGGCAGCGATAAAAGACCAGAAGTACTTCAAAGAAAATGTCGAAAAAGTAAAGAGAGACCGCGACATCTTAATGGCACAACTGCAAGCTTTGAAATTCAAAGTGGCAAAAAGCCACGCCAATTTTGTTCTTGCCGAGAGTAAAAATTGCAAGGCAAGCGAGATTTATGATAAACTGGCGCAGCGCAATATCTATGTCAGGTATTTTGCCCTGCCCGGGCTAAGTAATAAGTTGAGGATAACGGTCGGCACGAATGAAGAAAACGATAAACTCGTTCTAACTTTGAAAGAAGTCTTAAAGGATTAACCGCAGAGAACGCCGAGAGCGCTGAGAAGTCAATAATCAATAGAGGGATACTTTTATGAAAGAGAGAACCGCTAAAACTCACAGGCAAACAAAAGAAACCGATGTCAGCGTAGAGCTTAATCTGGATGGCGTCGGCAAATATGAGATTGATACCGGCATCGGCTTTTTAGACCATATGCTCTCGCACCTCAGCAAGCACAGCAAAATCGACCTGGTGGTCAAAGCCAAAGGCGATTTGAATGTCGATGTGCACCATACGGTTGAAGATATTGCAATATGCTTAGGCGAATGTTTATTGGGCGCCCTCGGAGACAAAAAAGGGATTTGCAGATACGGGCATAGTTCTGTGCCGATGGAAGAGACGTTGGCCAACGTGTCGGTAGATTTGTCCGGCAGGCCGAGTTGTGTGTATAATGTTGACTACCGCACAGATAAAATCGGCGATTTTGACGTCGAGTGCCTGGCGGAGATGCTGCGGAGCTTTTCAAATACGGGCAAGTTTAATCTGCATATAAACGTGCCATACGGGACGAACAGCCATCACATAGCCGAGGCGATTTTTAAGGGATTGGGTAAGGCGCTTGCCGGGGCAGTCAAAATTGTCGGGACGGATGTCCCCAGCACAAAGGGGCTGTTGTGATTGAGGAACCTAAGCCTGAATATAGAGCCGGAATCGGCACTGATATCCACAGGATAGTCGAAGGCAGGAAGCTGATGCTGGGCGGAGTTTATGTGCCGTACCCGGCCGGCCTGGCCGGCCACAGCGATGGTGATGTGGGCCTGCACGCCGTCATCGATGCCCTGCTCGGGGCAAGCGGAATGGGTGATATAGGGACGTTGTTTCCCGATACGGACCCGCGCTGGAAAGACGCAGACAGTAAAGAGCTTTTGTTTATTGTAAAGGAGCGGCTCGAAGAAAAACGCTGGGAAGTGGCCAATATTGATTTAATCATCCACGCAGAGCAGCCGCGGCTTGAGCCGGTCAAAGGGCAGATGAAAAGATGTATTGCCGGGCTTTTGGGCATCGATTTTACTGCGGTGAACGTCAAGGCAAAAACAAACGAAGAGCTTGGTGATATAGGAGCGGGCGAGGCAATGGCCGCCACGGCGATAGCGCTTTTGAGAAAGAAGAAAAGAAGGACGTTGTAATTGATTACTGATTAATGATAATTGATTATTGAAAAGAAAACTAAGTGCTCAAATCAATTACCAATTAGGAATTTTTGAAGGTGTTTGTAGATGGGTTTGAATCTTTATAACAGCTTGACGAGAAGGAAAGAAGAATTCAAGCCGTTGAAAGAAGGCAGGGTTGGGATATACGTCTGCGGGCCGACCGTGTATGGACACGCACATCTGGGGCATGCGAAAAGTTATGTAAGCTTTGATGTGCTTGTTCGATATCTTCGCTACCTGAGATACAGTGTTACCTATGTGCAGAATATCACCGACGTGGGTCATTTGACCGACGATGCGGATGAAGGCGAGGATAAGGTTGCTGAGGCGGCAAAAAAAGAGAAGAAGCATCCGATGGCGCTGGCGGAATACTACACTCGCAGCTACTTCGAGGATATGGACAGATTGAGTTGCGTTCGGCCGGATATAAGCCCGCGAGCCAGCGGTCATATACTCGAACAGATAGGGCTGGTAACGACACTTCTGAAAAAAGGCTATGCGTATGCGGTCAACGGCTCGGTGTATTTCGATGTATCTAAATTCAAGGACTACGGCAAACTGTCCGGTAGAAGCGTCGAAGAGATGAAAGCCGGTGCCCGCGTACAGATTTCGCCGGATAAAAGAGCACCGGTGGATTTTGCCCTCTGGAAAAAAGCTGAGCCGAACCATATTATGCAGTGGCCGAGTCCGTGGGGGATGGGCTATCCGGGCTGGCATCTGGAATGCTCGGTGATGAGTATGAAATATCTGGGCAAGACAATTGATATCCACGGCGGCGGGCTGGAAAACCAGTTCCCACATCACGAGTGCGAAATCGCCCAATCGGAGGCGGCCAACGGTGTGCAGTTCGTTCGATACTGGCTCCACAATAATATGGTGACCGTTGATGGGCAAAAGATGGGCAAGAGTTTGAATAATTTTATTACTCTAAAACAGGCGTTTTCAGGCGCGCACGAAAGGTTGACCAAAAGTTATGACCCGCTGGCAGTGAGGCAGTTGATTTTGAACAGCCATTACCGGAGCCCGCTGGATTTTTCGGATGCAGCGCTATTCGCGGCCTATAGCGGTTATAAAAAAATAACCGAGACGGTTATGGCGGTGCGGAAAAGAATGGCACAGGCGGTTAAAGGCAAAACCGACAGTAAAGCGGCTAAAGGCAAAACCGGCAGTAAAGCAACCAAAGGCGAAATCGACGGTAAAATGGTAGAGGAGCTGACGCGGTTAAGGGAGAAATTCGAAGCGGCAATGAATGACGATTTGAACACTTCCATCGCACTGTCGGTTATATTTGAACTGGTTCGGCTGGCAAACAAATTGCTTGAAGAAGGAAATACGACGGCAGAAACACTTAATGCGTTCGATGTTCTGTTTGACCGATTAGGTGGAGAAGTTCTTGGTGTTGTAAAAGAGGAATACCCACCAACCGGCGGAGTCGATGATGAGATGATAGACAAATTGGTCAGATTTTGGGTCGAGCAGCGAAGTGAGGCCCGCAAGCGAGGTGATTTTAAGCTGGCGGATGCTACTCGTGCCAAATTGGATGAAATTGGGATTGTGCTGGAAGATAAGCCGGACGAAACTGAGTGGAGAAGGAAATGAGGATACTCGGTATCGACCCGGGTTTGCAGGTCTGTGGATACGCTTGTTTAGAGACAGGCGGAGACAAAGATGCTTTAATTGAAGCGGGTGTTTTTCAAACTGACAATGACCTGGCAATAGAAGTGAGGTTGAATCAGATTGCTGAGGATATAAAGTCGCTGTTAGAAAAGTTCAGGCCTGATGTTGTGGCGGTAGAAGAATTGTACTCGCATTATGCTCATCCGAAAACGGCGATATTGATGGGGCACGCAAGAGGAGTTATATTACAAAGGTGCGCACAGGCGGCAATTGAGGTCAGGAGCTTTAGTGCAACGCGTATAAAAAAATCACTTACCGGCAACGGCAGAGCATCGAAGGAGCAAGTGCAAAGGACGATTCAAACGATTTTATCTTTGCCGGATGTGCCGGAGCCGAGCGATGTGGCCGATGCCATAGCGGCGGCGTTGTGCTGCGGGAATTCGATAAATAGTATTGCTGCGGTATAGAAAAAGCGAATTATGATAGCGAGGATTGAAGGAAAACTTGCCAAGCTCGATACCGACAGCGCCCTGGTGCAGGTCGGGGCGGTTGGGTATGAAGTAATGTTAGCCAGCTACTGTGTAAGCGCACTATCGGACAAGGTCGGTACGGATGTTACACTTTGCACTATGGAATATTATGAGGGTACGCCGGGCGGCGGCAATCTGATACCAAGAATGGTTGGCTTTTTGAATGCAAGCGAAAGGGATTTTTTCACTAAATTTATCAGCGTCAAAGGGATAGGTATAAAAAAAGGCCTGCGGGCATTGAGTATTCCCATAGCAACCATAGCAGCGGCGATAGAGGACGCCGATGACAAGATATTGTGCTCACTGCCGGAAGTGGGCAAGCGGACGGCCCAGCAGATTATCGCTGAGCTGAAGGGCAAACTGCAAAGCTTTGCGATTGGGGCTGAGCCGGGCAGGCCGGCGGAGGCGAGATTTAAGCCGTTCCAGGCCGAGGCGCTGGAGATTCTTATCGCCTGGGGTGAAAAACGAAGCGAGGCGATGGAGTTAATTGAACTGGCCTGTGAGAAACACCCTGATATAAATTCGGCCGAGGCGCTTGTACCTTTAGTGTACAGGTTAAGGCAGGGAATAGAAGTCTAAAATAGTTGGTAGTTCGTAGTTATGAGTTCGGAGATTACGAACTACGAACAAAGAACTACGAACTAAACTATGGCGATAGGCAGAATCATAAGCAGACGGTCATTAAACGAGCAGGAGGAAATTTTTAACGTTTCTCTTCGGCCGAAGTATCTGGACGAGTGCGTAGGGCAGTGCAACGTCAGGGAAAAGCTTGCAATTGCCATAACTGCGGCGAAGCAGAGGGGTGAGCCGCTGGAGCATATTTTGTTTTACGGCCCGCCCGG
>CAZWKM010000072.1:0-8128 GCA_964634165.1 uncultured Pirellulales bacterium
GAAGAAACGGTCGAAGAAGCATACCTGGATAAGGGCACATACGAATACCTATATTCAGCCGGAAGCGAACATGTGCTGATGGATACCAAGACGTACGACCAAATCACTCTCGATGACGATGCGTTCGGCGATGGGCCGAAATATCTCAAGGCAAACGCTCGACTGCAGGTCAGTATGTACCAGGGCAGGCCGATTATAGTTACTCTGCCTATTACTGTGGATTTGGAAGTTACCAATACCCCGCCGGAGATTAGGGGCGCGACGGCGACGAATCAAAACAAGCCTGCAACGCTGGAAACGGGGTTTATCGTGCAAGTACCTCCTTTTATTAAAGTCGGTGATATTATCCGTGTCGATACACGCAGCGGGGAGTACGTAACGAGAGTAAAAGACACGTGAATGAGTTAATGAGTGGATGTGTGAATGGGTGAACACAACAACTCATATACGCATCAACGCATAATCGCATAAACGAAACAGGATGTTTGATAAAGTCAGCAAAGTTCTTGTAAAGGTTTTCGGCTCTCGTAACGAGCGGTTGATAAAGGTCTATTCGGTAATCGCTGAGCAGGCGGGCGAATTTGAGGAGGAAATAAAAAAGCTCGACGACGAGGGCCTGAAAGCAAAGACGGGCGAGTTTAAGGCCGCGCTAAAAGCGGGCACCAGGCCGGAGAATATTTTGCCTGAAACTTTCGCGGTTGTTCGGGAAGCGGCAAGGCGAAATGTCGATATGCGGCATTTCGACGTGCAGCTTATCGGGGGCGATGTCCTGTACGAGGGCAAGATTGCTGAAATGGTAACCGGCGAGGGTAAAACGTTAGTGGCGACACTGGCGGCGTACCTTGTTCATCTGACCGGAAGAAAGATCCATATAGTTACGGTCAACGATTACCTGGCCAAGCGCGACGCAGAATGGATGGAGCCGATATATAAGGCGCTGGGACTGACGGTGGGTGCGATTCAAGCGGATATGGATACGTCCGGTGACGAGCGGAAAGGTCAGTATGGCTGCGATATAACATACGGTACAAACAACGAGTTCGGCTTCGATTATCTTCGGGACAATATGAAGATATCACTTGAACAAATGGTCCAGGGCCCGCTGCAATATGCGATAATCGACGAGGTCGATTCGATTCTAATTGATGAGGCCAGGACGCCTCTGATTATATCGGGCCCGGCCTTTGATGATGTCAGCAGATATAAAAAAGCGGAGCAGGTGTCGAGGAAGCTAATTGGCTTGCAAAGCAGCTACGACCGCACGAAAAAACAAATTGATTCTGCCCAGCGAAGGCAAGCGGGCGCACAGGGCGAACTGGCGGAAGCAAAAAGAGATAAGGACAACGAGCGAATCAAGAAGGCCCAGAAGGCAATCGAGGAAAGTGAGGCGGAGCTTGAGGGCGCACAAGCCCGGCTAACAGGCGCTACGCAATATTACGAAGTTGAATACGACAGGAAACAGGCACATCTTACGCACGAAGGGGTAGGGGCCGCACAGGAAATAGCGGGTGTGGGTTCATTCTTTACCGGCTCAAATATGGAATGGCCCCATCTTCTGGAACAGAGCCTGCGGGCCCACGTTACCTTCGAGAGAGAAAAAGACTACGTCGTTATGGAGGGCAAGGTCGTTATCGTTGATGAATTTACGGGCCGATTGATGCACGGCCGGCAGTGGTCGGACGGACTGCACCAGGCGGTCGAAGCGAAAGAAAATGTATCGGTAAAAGAAGAAACCCAAACACTGGCTACCATCACGCTGCAAAATTTCTTCAAACTCTATGAGCAGATAGCTGGAATGACGGGCACGGCGGCGACCGAGGCCGAGGAGTTTATGAATATCTACAAGCTTGACGTTGTTGTAATACCGACGGACAAGCCGTGCATCAGGGAGAACCGGGATGATGTAATCTATCAAACGATGCGTGAAAAGTTCGATGCGATAGTAGAAGAGATAAACGAGGTCAGCAGCTCCGGTCGGCCGGTGCTTGTGGGCACGGTAAGCATTGAGAAGAATGAAGCGCTGTCCAACGCTCTTAAAGTGCGATACGGGAAAGAGTATGAGCACGAGGTCCTCAATGCCAAGCACCATGAGCGCGAAGCTGCGATTGTTGCCAAAGCCGGCCAGCAGCACAGTAGCCGGGACGGCCAAATGCGAGGCAATATAACAATCGCAACAAATATGGCGGGGCGGGGCACGGATATTGTTTTAGGGCCCGGCGTAGCTGAAATCGGCGGATTACATGTCCTTGGGACCGAGCGTCACGAGGCCAGAAGAATCGATAACCAGCTCCGTGGCCGGACAGGCAGACAGGGTGACGCCGGCTCGAGCCAGTTCTTCCTCAGCTTTGACGATGACCTGATGCGAGTTTTTGCCCCGGAATGGACCGTCAAGGCGCTTTCGTGGATAGGGTGGGAGGAAGGCCAGCCCATCGTACACAAGAGGATAAGCAAGGGCATCGAGAAGGCACAAAAGAAGGTCGAAGAGCGAAACTTCGAGGTACGCAAGAGTCTGCTTGAATATGATGAGGTAATGGACTACCAGCGAAAGATTTTCTATTCGCGGAGGCGCAAAATCCTGGCTGGAAAAGGGCTCAAGAACATTATCGAAGAGATGATAGATGCCACTATCGCAAAAAATTGTGACACCATTCTTAACGAGAGCTACCCGTGCAAGTGCATTATCGAGTGGGCCAGAACTTCTTTCGGCGTTGATTTAAAGCCCTCGGATGTTGCCGGTATTAAAGCGGAGGAAATTGAGAGATTAATAAAGCAGCAGGCAAAGGGTAATGCGGCTAACGATATATCGCTTTCTATGGGGGAATATTTAGAAGATTACGGAGACCCGCGAAGCTGGGACATTGCCGGCTTGTGCAAGTGGGCGATGAGCGCTTTTCGTGTTAGTTTGAGCCCTGCTAAAATCAAACATCAGGAGCCGGAAGAAATTGAAGAGCAGTTGATTTCAGCCGCTGCTGAGCAAATTGATAAAAAGGATTGTTCACAACTGATGGAATTTTTGGAGGCGGATTTTGGTGCCCGCACATTTATCGAATGGGCGCGAGCGAAGTTCGATATAAAACTGGACCTGGAGCGATTGAAGAGTGCTAATTCCTCCCAAATCCGGCAGCAACTTGGCGAAGAAACCGCAGCCAAGTACAAACAAAGGGAGATTGAGTATCCTGTTGAATTTGCGATGAATATGGTTTATGGGCCGGAGGGTCTCAACGTGTATGCGTTCGAGGCGCTGGCGGACTGGGCGAACAAGAAATATAACGCCGGGCTTTCAGTTGAGCGGATAGCAAACATCAAACCCAGGGCCTTACATAAACAACTGGTCGAACTGAGTGAGAGCTTTAACAACGGCGAGCTGGACAGGGAGCTCGTTGAAAAGCAAGCTCAATTAAATACCGCCGAATTAGTGAGGTGGGCCAACGAAAGATTCGAGGGCTCTTTGAGTGAAGAGGACCTCGCCGACGAGGCGGAACGCAAAGGGAAACTGTCTGAGGCGGCAAGAGAGTTTTTGCGGAAGGAGCTAAGCGACCTTGAAAAATATGTTTTGGTGCAGGTTTACGACAGCACCTGGAAGGACCATCTGTATTCGATGGACCACCTAAAAGACAGCATCTGGATGCGAGGCTGGGCTGAAAAAGACCCGAAGACCGAGTATAAGCGTGAAGGCTATCGCATGTTCGAAGAGATGCTGGAAAACATCGAGGACCGTGTTACGGATATTATTTTCAAGGTTCGCCTGGAAGCGGGCGCCAGGGCGCAAAGTGTCTGGAATGTAAGCCAAACGGCGCACGACGAGGTTGGTCAGTTCGCGATGGCTGAGCAACAGCGGGCCGCCGCCCAGGCGCCGCAGGGTGAGCGGAAAGTAAAACAGATTCGGCTGGAGAGTCCCAAGGTCGGCCGCAACGAGCCCTGTCCCTGCGGGAGCGGCAAGAAATACAAGAAGTGTTGCGGGAAGAACGCGTAAGAGCACAAGTGCATAAGGGCATAAGAGCACAAGTCTTCTGGGGGGGGTATTCTCTTAGAGGAGTATGGTCGGCTTTGCAGGAGGTTTAGTTATGGCGGAAGAGAGAAGGATTTGCCGTCGTCGGTTTCTGAAGAGCGCGGTGACGGCGGCGGGCGCTATGACGTTTCCGTACGTTGTTCGGTCGTCGGCGCTGGGGAGAGCGGGCAGTGTGGCTGCCAGCAGCCGGATTGTGATGGGCTGTATCGGGCTCGGGATTCAGGGCACGGGTAATATGCGGGCGTTCTTGAGTCAGACGGATGTGTGCGTGGTGGCGGTCTGTGACGTCTCCGAAAGTCAGCGTCAGAAAGCTAAGAATATCGTTGACCGATATTACGGGGACAAGGGTTGTGCAGCTTACAATGACTTTCGGGAACTGTGCGCGCGCGAGGATATTGATGCGGTTTCCATCGCTACGCCCGACCACTGGCACGTGCTGATTGGACTGGCAGCAGCGCGAAACGGCAAGCACATGTACTACGAAAAGCCCATCGGCTCCAGTTTCCGCGCCGGGCAGGTGCTTCGAGACGTGATTCATCGCTATGGGGTGGTGTTTCAGTTCGGGACGCAGCAGCGTTCGAGCAGAGATTTTCGCTTTGCATGTGAGCTGGTTCGCAACGGTAGGATTGGTGAGCTTCATACGATCTTAGTGGGCGTGCCCGGCAGTGTGTTTTATCCGAACCAGCCGAGTGAGCGTGTTCCGGAGGGTTTCGATCACGATATGTGGCTTGGGCCAGCGGCGTGGGCGCCTCATAGTTTCGAGCGCTGTCGGCCTTACACCTCGCGGCCGAATAAGCCCTGGACGGATAACTACAGCACGTGGTATCACATCTCAGACTATTGCATAGGGTTCATAGGTAACTGGGGTATTCACCACGTGGATATTGCTCAATGGGGACACGGAAGCGAGCACACCGGGCCGGTCGAGATTGAAGGGGCCGGGGAATTTCCGAAAGATGGAATCGCGGACTGTGCAACGAGTTGGCAGGTCGAGAACAAATTCGAGGATGGGGTCACTATGATCCATATGGACAATTCCAGCAGTGCCAAACACCCGGAGCAGGTTCGAGGTTTTGGGCAGGGTATTCTTTTCAAAGGCACCGAGGGTTGGGTGTTTGTCAATCGCAGCAAGTTAGATGCGCATCCGAAGTCGCTGCTGCGTTTGGAATTTGACGCGAATTCGATTCGTTTGCCTGGGAGCAGCAGTCATCATCGCAATTTTCTCGACGTAATTCGGACAGGGAAAACGACTGTGTGCCCGATCGATACTGCGGTGCGTTCCAATACAATCTGTAAACTGGACGATATTGCAATCAGATTGAATCGCAAGTTGCGATGGAATCCTGAAAAAGAAGAGTTCGTCAACGATGACGAGGCGAATCGGTTGTTGGCACGGTCGATGCGGAGCCCGTGGCATTTGTGACAAGCCCGGCTTTGGCTGGATGAGCGCACCAGATAAGAGTCTGTGTAATTGTGAAAGGAAGTGGGAAATATGAAACATATCGTTGGCGTATGTTTGGGTTTTGCTGTGTTGAGTACTTGTCTGGATGGGGTGGCAGCTGCATCTGAGAAATCCTCTGTCGCGGCACAATCAAACTCGCGGGTGGGTCATACAGGGAAGAATCAACTCCGCATCGGTTGGGCCCGTGTCGATATTACGCCGGACAAGCCTGTTGCTTTAGTCGGCCAGTTGCGTAAGCGCATCTCTGAACGTGTTCGCGATCCGCTGACAGCGACAGCGCTGGCTCTTGAGACGCGAGGAGAAAATGGGCGATGCGAGCAAGCGATAATGGTATCGTGCGATGTTGTCTATACCAGAAAAGCCATCCAGGAGAAGCTAAGGCAAATTGTCAAACGGAGGCTGCCTGATTTTGACGTTGAGAAGTTGTTCTTGAACGCCACGCACACGCATACTGCTCCGGGTTTTATAGATGGGGCTTTCAAGGGGCGGTACGATGTCAGCAAAGACGAAGGCGTTATGAAGGCTTCTGAGTATGCGGGGTTCTTTGTGGAGCGTGTTGCGAAGGCTGTCGTGGAGGCTTGGCAGAATCGCAAGCCCGGTGGGATGAGCTGGGGGCTGGGCCATGCGGTAATCGGGCTGAACCGTAGGGCGCACTATTTCGATGGTTCGACGGCGATGTACGGCAATACAAACCGCGAGGATTTTTCCAATATCGAGGGCTACGAAGATCATGGGGTGGAGATGCTTTTCTTCTGGGATGGGGGTGAGAAGCTGACCGGGATCATTGTCAATATAGCCTGTACGGCCCAGGAGACGGAGAACCTGAACGAAATCTCCGCTGATTTTTGGCATGATGTGAGGGTCGAGATTCGGAAAAGACTTTCGAAAGAGATTTTCATCTTTCCACAATGCGCGGCGGCGGGGGACATGTCACCGCATTTGCTTTTTCGCAGCGATGCGGAAGAAATCATGAGGAAAAGAAGGGGCTTGTCGCGTCGGCAGGAGATAGCCCGCCGTATCGTTGACGCGGTGGAAGATGTCTTACCGTTGGCAAAGAAAGAGATCGAAAGCGGCGTAGTTTTCAAGCATACGGTGGCAAGGGTCAATATTCCCAAGGCGGAAGCTGCGGTTTTGCCTTTTTATGAGACGGACACGGTTGCGCCGATTGAGTTCCATGTGATACGTCTGGGGGATGTTGGTCTGGCGACGAACCCGTTCGAGCTTTATCTTGATTACGGTATCAGGATGAAGGCGAGAAGTCCGGCAGTTCTGACCTTTGTGGTTCAAATAGCCTGTCAGCACTGCGGGTATCTTCCCACGGGGAAAGCTGTTAAAGGGGGTGGATACAGTGCAGATAAGTATGTTGTAGGGCCTGAAGGTGGACAGGTGCTTGTGAATGAGACGGTAAGGCGACTCAAAGCCTTGTGGGATTAGAAAAAGAAAACATCGAGCAACATCCGGCCACCCGATGTTTTCCGGAGGGGAGAAAAACTTTTTTTACCTGCTTCTTTGTTATCGGCAATAGGACAAATGCGACTTTAGCCCCGTTAGAAATTTTCGCTTTTTGCCGGATATTCTTACCCTCCCTGGGATTTCTGACGGGGTTAACCGAAAAATCGCAGTTTGTTCTGTCCTCATAAAGTTTTACGTTATCGGGCGGTAAAGGTTCTGTATTTTCCCCCGGATTAGAGAATTTGTTATAAGCTGTTCTAATAAAGACTCATGGGCTCGTGGCAGCGGCTGTGTCGGCGATAAATCGTAATTCCTTTACAGCCAAGCTGATATGCCAATTTGTAGGCCTTATCGACAGAGGCGACGGTGGTCTTTTCGCTGAAATTTATGGTCTTGCTGACCGCTGCATCACAGTGCTCCTGAAAGGCCGCCTGCATTCTGATGTGCCATTCCGGCTTGATGTCGTAGGCGCATCTGAAGATTTTCCGGAACCTGGCGGGGATTTTGCGGATTTTTTGGATACTGCCGGTTTCGGCAATCTGTTTTTCCAGCTCTTTGCTGTAAAAGCCGGCTTTTTGGGCTATTTGCTTGAAAATCGGATTTATTTGCAGCATTTTTGAGCCGTTTAGTACCCGGCGGAGGAACACGGGCGAATAGATGGGCTCAATTCCGGAAGAACAGTCCGCAATTATGCTTATCGTGCCGGTCGGCGCTACGCAGGTAATAGAAGCGTTGCGGGTCTTTTGGTTTCTTTCGGTTCGCCAGATGCTGTCATTCCAGTTTGGAAAAGGGCCTCGCGAATTGGCAAGGTCGGTGCCGGCTTGGCGTGCTTTTTTGTTAATAAACTCCATAAGGGCCGACCCAAATTCGATGCCCTGCTGCGAATCGTAAGGTATCTTAAGCAGAAACAGGCAGTCTGCAAAGCCCATAACGCCGAGGCCGATTTTTCGATTTCCCTGAGCGAGTCGGACGGTGTCCCTGACCGGATAATTGCAGACGTCGATAATATTGTCGAGAAATCGGACGGCCAATTTAACGGTCCTGGCCAGTGTGGGCCAATCGATATCGGCTTTGCCATCGGTGAATGTTACGAATTTTGTAAGATTGATACTGCCGAGCGTGCAGGCCTCGAAGGGAAGCAAAGGCTGCTCGCCGCAGGGATTGGTTGCTTCTATTCGGCCCAGCGAAGGAGTCGGATTGTCACG
>CAZWKM010000073.1:0-2318 GCA_964634165.1 uncultured Pirellulales bacterium
TCCTTTGCTTCTTTGACGTTGAACGTCATCGGTTTTTCGCACATCACGTGGAAGCCCGCATTGAGAAAATCTCCGGCGATAGGAAAATGCCAGTTGTTCGGCACGGTAACCGAGACGAAATCGATTCTTTCGCCATCGGGCAACTTAAGCTCCCGCTCTATCATTTCCTCGTAGTTACGGTACACCCGCCTGGAATTGAGGCCCAGCTCGCGTCCCATCTGCTTGGACTTGCGCGGGTTAATGTCGAACGCCCCTGCCACCAGCTCGATGCCGCCGTCCATACGAGATGCTTTGCGATGTACATCACCAATAAACGCTCCCGGTCCCCCGCCAACCATTCCCATCTTCAATTTTCGGTTGAGTTTCATACCTGCTCCTTTCAATAAAATATTCGCGTGCGTAAGGTTACTGTCCTTAATAACTTACAAATTTGCTTTGTTCAAAAAATGCCGTCTTCCATAAAAATATCATTTTAAGATTATAGAGATTCAGGCCAACAAGGCAACTCAAAATAACAAAATTTGGGTTGACAATAATTTAATGTAAGTTATAAATCCGTCAGTGTCAACTGCGAACCCTGTCATTCTGAACCCGCCGAAGGCGGGTGAAGAATCTCCTCTTCGTTAGCCAGATTCTTCGCTCACGCTCAGAATGACAAAAAGCGGCAATTTTCCTATATGGGTGTTCTATTGAACGGAACGGTTGAAACATTGCTCAAGATTGCAACAGGGAAAGGATATGAATACTGATATTAGCCCGGTATCTGTTGATTTGTACTTTATCCCTGTAGAAACAAGAGTTCCGCTCAAGTTTGGGCCTGAAACTCTAACCTCTGTTATATGTGCGCGGGTTTGTATAACGGTGGCGAACGGGCAGGGACAAACTGCACGGGGATGGGGTGAAACTCCGCTGAGCGTGCAATGGGCCTGGCCCAGCGAGCTGGGCTATCAAGAAAGATGCGAGACGATGCAGATTTTCTGCTCCGCCAAAGGCGGACTTGCCGAGGCCTGGGCTAAGTTCGACGAGCAAGGCCATCCCATTGAATTAGGAAGTGGTTTTATTGAATCGGAGCTGCCTAAGCTTTTGGACCAACTTAACCATCAACGGGGCGAGCAGACTGAGCCGATGCCGTGGCTGGCAGCTCTGGTTTGTTGTTCGGCTTTTGATATTGCCCTGCACGATGCGTATGGTCAGCTTCTTGGCCGGGATGTGTACACAACCTACAACGCGGAATTTATGAATGCTGATTTGTCCAAATTCCTCAAACCCGCTGAGGCATTCGACTTTTCGTTTGCGGGCAAATACCCTGCCGATTTTCTAAAATTTCCTCCGGCAAAAACTTTACCCGCCTGGCACCTGGTAGGCGGCAAGGATTTGCTCGACGCATCCGAGCTTACCGGCGCAGAGCCGGATGACGGCTACCCTGTTTTATTGCCGGACTGGATTAAACGCGATGGTCTCAAGTGCCTGAAAGTGAAATTGCGCGGCAATGATTCGGCCTGGGATTACGAGCGCTTGGTCAAAGTCGGCAAAATCGCACTTGAAAACAACGTTCTGTGGTTGAGCAGTGATTTTAACTGCACGGTTACCGAGCCTGCCTACGTGAATGATATTCTTGACCGGCTGATGATGGAGCATCCCCGCATTTACCAAGAGATTGCCTACGTAGAACAACCGTTTCCATACGACCTGGAAGAAAATCAGATTGATGTTCACAGCGTTTCAGCCCGCAAGCCGCTCTTTATGGACGAAAGTGCTCACGACTGGAAATTAATCAGGCTCGGCCGCAGTCTGGGCTGGACCGGTGTTGCGCTTAAAACCTGCAAGACCCAGACCGGCGCGTTACTGAGCCAGTGCTGGGCCAAGGCGCACGGGATGACCTTGATGGTGCAGGACTTGACTAATCCGATGTTAGCACAGATTCCCCATATTCTTTTAGCGGCACACGCGGGAACAATTATGGGGGTTGAGACCAATGCGATGCAGTTTTATCCGGCAGCTTCGGCGCCGGAAGAGGCGGTGCACCCGGGGCTTTATCAACGGCGCGACGGCAAAGTTGACCTATCGACATTGAACGGGCCGGGTTTTGGTTACAGATTGGACGAAATCAAAAGGGATTTGCCCGACTTAGCCGCGAGTTTTGAAAAGTAATGCTGGATTAGATACTTTTGGCCCACTAATTAAAAGGAAGGACTGAAAATGGCGAAATTAAGCGCATTTGCGGATGAGGTAACCGACGACTTTCTGGGGCAGGTTAAATACCTTGCCGCCGAACGTGTGGGTTATATTGAGATTCGTTTTGTCAATAAAAAGAACGT